>JAFRYG010000153.1 GCA_017441205.1 Pseudomonadota bacterium | reverse complement strand
GCTGCAAATCCGTTCCAAAATGCGGCAACGGAATTCTGAATGACGGAGAAGATTGCGATGGAAATGTATTTTTATCTGATAAAAATCAATGTGTTATGTGGTCAAATGCATATTCCTCCGGCAATGTGGCATGCGATCCGGACTGCACGATCAATTTTGACCAATGTGTGGCAATTTCTGCAGAAATCTGCGACAACAAAGTCGATGATGATGGCAATGGTCTGGTGGATTGCAGCGATCCGGCATGTTTTGGCAAAGCGGCCTGCGTCAAAGCAACCTGCGGCAATGGCATCGTCGATACCGGCGAAGATTGCGACAGAAGTGCATTTAGGGACAATAAAGTACAGTGCAGCTCATGGCGAAGTATCTTTAAGTCCGGGATGGTGACGTGCAATGATAACTGTACGATCAATTACGGTGGCTGTTCGACAAATCCGGAAACGCCGAACATTCCGGAAAATCAAGCAAATTCAGAGACTCCGAAGGCTCCGGTACCAACGGATTCCGGAAAAAAGAAAACCAAAGGTTCCAGCTGTTCAACAACGCCGCAGGTATCGGTGGATTCCTCCGCAGCAATTCTGTTCTTTGGATTCATCGTTTTGGGAATACACGCCCGCAGGCGTAAGACTCATGTGAGAGAGTAGATTAATTGTTATTTCCGGGGGGATACGCGCAATGTGTCCCCCGGGCTTTAATTCATATCTTCATTCGCGTCTTTTACGAGTTCAAATTGCATTGGATATTCAATCGAAACCTCTCCCCCCCCCTTGGGGGCAGGAAATCTCCAGAATTTTATTGCGTTTGTGACACATTCTTCGAGGAGCTGATTATTGACTGCCGATTCTTTGATAACTACCTTTGCTGTTGAACCCTGAGGAGAAATGATCCATCCGACGACGATCTTTCCACTCAAATTCACATCCTTTTGGAGTGCTTTTTCGTAGCAAGCGCGAAGCTCGCCGTTATGCATCCGAACGACTTTCTGAATAATGCGTTTATCGAGATTGCCAGTTACTTTTGGTGCTTTCAAACTGACGACAGGTTTTCCCTTTTTTGCCAATTCCTCCTGACGTTTCTGGAATTCCAGTCTGGTTATCTCCTTTTGTTTTAGTTGCTTTTCCATTTCTTCCTGCTGTCTTTCTGAATCAGCGCGGAGTTGGGGGAACGCATCACTAATCATCTGATAGAATTCAGCACGATAGGGATCTGTCTTTACAGAATTGAGTGGTTTGAGCAGTTCCAGAACACTTCCGTACGTCGATGAACCTTTGAATTCAGAATTATTGAGCAGCATTCCGACTTCTGCGACGGCTGCCGCGAACTGAATATTTTCGGACAATTGTTCACTGACGAGCGAGGGAATGGTGAGTTTTATCTCCTGACTGGCATCTTCATTCGGCTTTTTATATCGAACCGTGAGCGTTGCCAAATCATCAAGGGGCACTACTTCGATCTTTTGGTAGGTGATGTCGACCTTTGCAACTTCTATATCTGAACCAACAGGCACAATTTCATAGAGCGCCGTCATCTGCTGATTGGCACCGATTTCTCCGCCATCCTTTTTGTCATTTTTAAAATCTTCGGTGTCGAGTACACGCGTTTCGTAGCCAATCAGACGATAGCCCTTGACTTTTGCGGGATTAAATTCGACCTGGAATTTAACATCCTTTGCAGAAGTAAAGAGCGTCGATTCCCGGTCTTCGACCAGGACGCGTTTAGCCTCATTGATGGAATCGATATAGTGATAACTGCCGTTGCCGTTGTCGGCAAGGGTCTCCATGCGATTATCCTTGAGATTTCCAAATCCGAAGCCCAAAATCGACAGGAAAATGCCCTTTTCACGTTTTTTTTCGACGAATGCCTTGAGTTCATTCTCACTCGAAATGCCGACGTTGAGATCGCCGTCCGTTCCCATGATGATGCGGTTGTTTCCGCCGGGAATGAAGTATTTTTCGGCGACATCATATGCCATTTCAAGCCCGCGTTCCCCATTGGTCGCGCCCTCGGCTCGGAGTGAACGAACGGCTTCTTCTATTTGAATTTTGTCACTGGCGGGATTGGCTCCACTCAAAATAACTTTTTCGCCGTCAGCATAGACGACGATCGAAATTCTGTCGTTTTCAGTAAAACTCGACAAGGAGGCCAGAATTGAATCCTGCAGCAGGGGGAGTTTTTCCGGATTATTCATGGAGCCCGAAATATCGACCAGAAAAACGATATTGGATCGAGGAATTTCCTTGAGTTTTGGAGCCTGCATGCCGATGAGCAGCAGCTGGGTACCCTGGTTCCAGGGGGTATTCACCAGTTCTGTGGTTATTGCAAAAGGTTCCCCTTCCCTGGGGCTGGGATAATCGTATTTGAAGTAATTGAGCATTTCTTCGGTGCGCAGAAGCTGATTTGTCGGAACAGTGTTTCTGCGTTGAATGTAATAGCGCAGAATGCTGTAGGAAGCGGTATCGACATCCGCACCAAACGTCGAGAACGGCGAATTGAGGACATTCTTAAACTGGTTGGGCTTGAATGATTTGAATTCATTTTCGTCCAGTTGGACAAAATAGTCCTCCAGTTCGGCCTCTTCGGTCATTGCCATCTGCATTGCGACATCTTCTCTCAGATATTTGTCGCCTCCGAAGAGACTGCTGATGAGGTCACACCCCCAAAAACACAGAGAAATGATAATCGCAATGGCTATCAGCAATAGATTCCGGAATTTGGGCTTCATCGTATATCTCCTTCTGTGCTTTTGATGGGAGGATTTAAAAAAACTTCGGGGGCGTCACGTTGCCTGTCGCGAACTGAGGTGATTCAATGCGTGGCTCAGGCAGGACAGCCCCCTTTTCGTTGAATCTGGCTTTGTTGTACGCGTGTGAGCCTTGAATTAATACAGGGTGACGCTTCGTTTGAAGGAATGTGCCAGATACTCGGACTGAATCACCCTGGCCATTTCCTCTGCAGTTGCGAAGCGGTCGTAGTCCACGCAGATAACGGGGATGACTCTCGAAATCTCTTCGATAAACTTCTGATACTGCTGATAGAGATTCTTCAGGTATTCGAGGGAAATGCCGGATTCGACGTTTCGGCTGCGCATCTGAATGCGTTCCATGGAACGTTCGGGAGTGACATCGAGATAGACGATGACATTGGGTTTGCACATGAAATTGCTCATGTAGCGGAAAAGCTGGACGTAAGTCCGATAATCCCTTTCTTCCATGAGGCCGGATTCGGCGAGCATTGCGGCGAATACGGAATCTTCGTAGATGGTGCGGTCCTGGACGGCAGATTCGCCGCGCCAGATGATTTCCTGGTGCTGCTGAAAGCGTCTGGTCAGCAGATAGACCTGCATGGAGAAGGAATACTTTGCCGTATCCCGATAAAAATCCTCGAGATATTCGTTGTTTTCGACGGGTTCATAGTAGGCTTTGATGCCAAGATGCTGAGCCAGAGATGTTGCAAGAGTGGATTTTCCGGCACCAATCATGCCGGCAATACCGATAAAGAGATTTTCCATGTTCGTTGCCGCAGAGGTTAAGCGTTTGCAAAAAAGAGCTAAGTCCCAGATTGTTCCGGATTTTAGCGAACCAATTGTTTTGGGTATACGCCAATAACCATGAAATTGGAAGTGCGCGCGTATTGAGCTTTGCGAAAAGCGCGCACGAATCTGCGTATGTCGCCGTGCGGCATAGCAGATTCCGGCCCGCGTATGAAATAGCGGGGCGAACCCCCTCAAAAAAGTTTTATCAAAATGGATTTGAGGATATAGAAGGAAACGTCTGAAGACTCGCAGTCAATGGAGGTCATGGTCATGATGAAATCAATTACGTGTAAGGGGAAACATGCCGAACTGTGCCGTGCGATAGCAGATGGCCGTCGGGATGAAGCCATGCAGCTCATCTATGCTTTTTTTAGAAGTGAGGAGAATACGGATTCCTATTCGGTGTCGCTGCTGACGGTGATTCGGGAGCTTCTGGAAGACGGCGACAGCGATGAGATGTATCGGATGAGAATTCGGATGCGAAGCAACGGGGACCGCGTGTTGATCAATCTGGCGCAGTTCGTGTGGGCCTTTGAAACTGGCGGCCTTGAGGATGCGGCGGAGACGCTGGCGGGGAAATGTCTGTCGGAGCTGCCGAAGCTCTGCCGGAGCATGAACGATTTTGCCCAGGAAGAAGGCCTGTCGGCCGCGACGGAGATGGCTGGACGAAGAATCCGGGAAGCTGTAAGGATTTTGCGGATGTACTTTGAATCTGTGGACAATGACGATGCCGTCGATACCTGCGATGAAGTCAATCTGGACATGACGCGGGTTTTCCTGTTTACGCACGAGAACATGATGTCGGAAGACCTGATGATTGCCGCCAAATGTGCGGATCGGCGCGGAAACAGTCTGATCCGTGACCGGCTTTGCCGTGAGATCATGAGAGAATACGGTTCTGTCATTGAGAAGATACAGTCTTCAGCTGAGTTTAACCGGGAATGGTATGAGACGCTTGAAGGCGTGAAATATGCCTGCGAAATCCTGGATGAATCAGAGCCGGATCACCCCTACTCCACTCAGCTCAAAGCCATCGAGCATATTCTTAGAGTTGGGAGTTAAGGAGAGATAGAGACGTGTCGTGACACGTCTGTACTTGGATTTTGGGAGTTGGGAGTTGGGTGTTAGGGAGAGATAGAGACGTGTCGCGACATGTCTGTACTTGGATTTTGGGAGTTGGGAGTTGGAAGTTGGGTAATCGCAAAGGATCTTGTCAAAATATCGGTAAATGCATTCACCTCTATAAGCTCCAAGCTCACACCAAGCTCTATTCACTATTCACTAACATCCAGTAATCCGGCCATTCCCGTTCTCACGTCATTCATTCACATCTCAAAGTTCCAAGCTTCAAGCACCAATCTCAGAATCACACAGCTCTCGACAACCTTTATAAGCACCAAGCACCAATCTTTAAGCTCGAAGCTCAGAATCACACAGCTCTCGCCAACTTTTATAAGCTCCAAGCACCAAGCTTTAGAATCACACAGCTCTCGCCAACCTTTGGGTATTCTCCCGTCTCCCGCCCGCCAACATG
>JAFRYG010000152.1 GCA_017441205.1 Pseudomonadota bacterium | reverse complement strand
ATCAGCCTTGTCTTCGACGCACTTCTTGGATGCATCGTCGCACTTCAGACCTTCGTCGCAGAGAATTTTATCGCTGCAATCTTCACCTTTCTTTGCCTTGGAATCATCGGCCTTGTCTTCGACGCACTTCTTGGATGCATCGTCGCACTTCAGGTTTTCATCACATTCTTTTTCGCTGCAATCTTCACCTTTCTTTGCCTTGGAATCATCGGCCTTGTCTTCGACGCACTTCTTGGATGCATCGTCGCACTTCAGGTTTTCACCGCATTCTTTTTCGCTACAATCTTCACCTTTCTTTGCCTTGTCAGCATCGGCTTTGTCTTCGACGCACTTCTTGGATTCATCGTCGCATTTCAGGTTTTCACCGCATTCTTTCTTGGAACAATCTTCGCCTTTCTTGGCCTTATCGCCTTCATCGGCCTTGTCTTCGACGCACTTCTTGGAATCTGCATCGCACTTCAGGCCTTCGTCGCAGCTGACTTCAGCACTACAGGCTTCGCCTTTGCCGGCTTTGGAGGGGGAATCATCATTATCATCACCACCACAAGCTGTGAAAGCGCAAGCGAGGCTGAGAGCGGCGAACAAACATGCAAACTTCTTCATAGTAAACTCCTTTAAATATGTGGATTTTTCCACGATCGTTATTTGTTGCTTGAAAAAACCTATTTTCAAGCACATACTCAAACCATCGATAATGCTGAAATCCATTGACTCCAGCCCTTATCTGTGGGGCATGTTATCACCATGAAAATAAAATGCCAGAATGACATCTTTGTCATAGGCATTCTAAAATCAAGAAAACTCAACATATCAGGACAAAATATTATTGTATTTTTTTTTATTTTTTTTTTTGCAGTCAAATGAATGACAGAAATGTCGTGTTTTCGGGGGCAGAAGAGACGTTCCACGACACGTCTGTACATAATATCAGGTATCGGTATTGGAACTCGACTCGACGATAATGACGGTTCCCGTCTGTCCCGAAATGCGCACGATATCGCCGGTTTTGAGCGTTTTTATGAGCCCGGGAACCGACACGACCGCGGGAATGCCATATTCGCGGGCGACGACGAATGCATGAGAGAGCGGGCCGCCGCGTTCGGTCAGGATGGCCGAAGCCGCAAGAAACAGCGGCGTCCACGCGACATCGGTGGATGTTGTGACCAGGATTTCGCCATATTCCAGTGCAGAAGCTTCCGAAAGCGTCGAAACGACCCGGACTTTGGCCTGAACGTTTCCGGGAGAAGCCGGCAGACCATACAGCACCTTACCACATGCAGAATCATTGGATTCGCTGCATTGATTGGGATGCGTAACGAATGTGTCGGGCAGGATGCGCGCGGCCTGATATGCTTCATGTCTGGCTTTGCGGAATGCGATGGCCAGGCGCGCCCCATCGAGTGAGTGCGGGTCTTTGATCCCATTCAGGACTTCAACGTAGGTCAGAAAGAAGATATCATCGGGGTACGCAATGAGATTCCGGCTGACGAACTGCCTCGATATTTCGAGAAAATACTTACGGAAAATGCCGAGAACATCGACGATATAGGCGCGCCATTGTTCGCGCAGACAGGCGTATTTCTGAACATTTTGCTGCAAAGTCCGAAACACGGGCCTGAGGCTGCGCGAAAGCATGGCTTTGAATTCATTGGTCCTCGTTTCGCAATGTCTGGACACATTTCGCGCAATATCATCCGCATCGCTGGAAATGCCGGATTTGATATGCGTCCGGATAACCTGATAGAGGAATCCCGGAGCTTCGCGCCAGCGCGGGTTTGCGAGTTCGGCTTCCTGGTTTGCGCGAGCCCCGTATTTTTCGAGAAAACGTTCGATCTTTGAACTGAATTCGTCGTATCCCTCGAATTGACTGATTTTATTGTGAAATTCCCCGATATCCGAAAAGCTTTCTTCCTCCACAAAGGCATTGGCAAGTTCCGGATACTGCAGCAGCATACCGGCAATCTTGAGCAGTTCGAATCCCGGGGCTGCACTTGGAACATTGGGCATGCCGCTGACGAGATACTGCTCAACATCCTGAGTCTGATCCTCGCCAAAGTGGCTGATAAATTCGGAAAAGCACGCATAAGCGGCGAGGAATGCGCCGCCGGCACTGAGCATATCGAATGCGCAATCGTAAAAAATCGCGTTGAGCTGATCGAATGCCTGAAGGATCTGACCGGATGAGGCATGCAGTAAATCGCGCTTGAGCAGTTCGTCGCGCTGCATTTCGAATTGAAGCGATCTTTCATCCAGGTGATTCAGCCGATTTTTGATTTGAATGAGCTTTGCCAGAGAATTCGGAAGATTTCGAATGAAGTGGCTTTTGCTCATGGGATTGAGTGCACAGGCGTAATCGCGCAGGGAATGAATGCCTGCGATTTTGGCAAAGACATCGGCCGGAATGAGGGGAATCTGACTTGCGACATCGAGAAAGTCAGAAATATTCAGATAAATATGACCATTAAACGTCGTCACGAATTCGCAGCCATCGGGGATTTTAAGGCCCAGCATGGCAAAGACGGTTTCGAATCCCCGATCGGCAATGCTCATGCCCACGCTCCACGTCATTGGCGTACAGACGCCCGACAATGCTTCGCCCACGTTGACATTGGAATAGAGTGTTTTGGGCGCGTTGCGCGTATTCTGAGCAATATCGCGAGTCTGGAGTATCCAGAGTTTTTCTTCGGCAAATGCGAATTCAATATCCTGCGGTTTTTGAAATACTTTTTCGATCCTGCCGGAATAATCGGTAAGCATCCGAAGCTGCGACTGGTTCAGGCATTCGGATTCGATGGACATATCCTGGCTGATTTTGGAAATACACAGGGATTCGCCGGACTTACCATCGACGACGTTGGAACCCTGTCCATGGGAAACGTTGAGCAGGAGGGTCTGATTGCCTTCTATGGGATGACTCGTAAAGACGACGCCGGCGACTTCGGATTCGACGAGGGCCTGGATAATGACAGCCATTGCCGGAACCGGTGCACAGAGCGATGCCTGAATGGGATAAAGCAGGCGTTCGCGGGCATAAAAGCTCTTCCAGACAGATTTAACGGACTGCAAACATGCCTGAATATCGGTACTGTCTACTCCAATGACGCTCTGTTGAAGACCAGCAAAGGAATGCGTCTGAGAGTCTTCGTCGGTGGAACTCGATCGAATGGCCAGACGGGACGCAGAAAGTCCCGAAACTGCGTTTTGAAGCGACTCGACAAAATCTTTATCAAATTCAATGCAATCGATGATTTCCTGCGGAGAAAGATCGGGATATTCCTCAAATCCTTTGAGCATGAACTGTTCGAATACGGACGTTGGAACAACGAATCCGGGTGGAACCGGGAAACCGTGTTCGAGGAGAATGGCGAGGTTTGAGGCTTTGCCGCCGAACTGCTGGCACGCAGATTCATTGCGCAAAGAGATTTGGTTCAGGGTAACAAACTGCATTGAACGAGTCTCCAGCCGGATTCATCGCATTTCATGCGGATTCTGGCCGTTTGAGGAACAGTGACGATGGCATCGGTGGCTGCAAATTCGACGTTGTCCAGCGGGATATCTTCATACACGAGGACGCGTCGAATATGTCTGAAGCTGCTTTTGGGCAGCTCGGGATGAATCCGGCTGTATTCATCGAGCAGCGCAAGGAACTGCTGTGTTTTGATAGCTTTGAGCAAGTCTGATTTTTGTTCGGATTCAGAGCGGAAATCTTCGGCGATGCGGGACAATTTCCATTCACCGTGTTCATTGAGCACGAGCTGATAGGAACCGCAGGGATCGCCTTTCATCCGGGCATGAAACCCGAATGCCTGCGAGAGATCTGAACGATTGGCATCTTCGTTCAGTATTTTGGCGTATTCGAGGAAAATATCGTGATTCTGCAGAAAAAATGATTCGAATTCTGCCTGAGTGAACTGGGATTTCCAGGATTTATCGAGCATTTGCCAGACTGCGGATGCATCTTTTCTTTGGACGGCATTCTGAAAATCCGAGATGGCAGCATGAATTTCGCCATTCATGGTTTCGCGCGGGGATGATGTACTTGCACACGATGTCACGAAGAGACTGATTCCGATGGCAGCAAGCATGAGTTTGGTGTGCAAATGAAACATGAAAGAATGCGAAAAATTTCGGTAAGCTATTGAATATTAACCAAAAAAGATGGCGGCGCGTATGACAATAGCGCCGCCCCGGCGCAGCCGTATTGGCCATTTAGGCCAATAGGCGCGCGACAGGAAACTATTTTTTACACATGCCGGTCGAATTATCGCATTTGCCGTCACACTGGTTCTGCTCGTAATCCATGAAATACGCCGACTGACCATCGATACCGTTGATGCAGACCGAAGAGAGCTGGTAATCGATGGACGTCTCGCAGCGATTGTGAACGATGCCGGGCTGAGTGCAGGTCGCGAGTTCTTCGTCGGTGCCGCGGCAAGTGGCATTGGCATATCCCTGAGTTTTGCCGGTTTTGAGGTCGCGTCCCAGCTTGATGAACGTCGTGCAGCCATTTTTGGTCGAACAGTCGACGGCAGTGATGCGTTTGGCAGCGTCCGGTTTGCAATAGTATTGTTTTCCACCTTTGCAGTACAGATTGAAATCGTAGAACCGGCAGTCATCACCGGGGTTCAGCTTGAACTGATCCCTGGGATAACAGTGTTTGTCGTAGCAAAGCGTGTTGGCTTCCTTGCAGTCAGAATTATTGCTGCAGGTCTGAATGTCGGGATTTTCGGCGAAGAATGCCTCGCAATCGCACCCGGATGCGGGACATGTTTCTTCGGTCACGACGGCCAGAATGGCGCATTTGTATTCATTGCCGTCCTTGCAGTATTCCTGGAATACGCTGGGATCGCATTCGTCATTGAGCTTGTAGTCAAAATTCGATTTCAGGTAACAGAGGCCCTGATAACAGCTCTGATCCGAGGCGCAGTCGGAATCTGACTTGCAGCTCTTGAATTTGTCGGCGATGCACTGCCGTTCGAAACAGATTTCGCCGGCGGCACATTTCTTTTCGGTGAACTTGCCCTCTTTGCATTCGAGCAGAGTATTTAAATCCTTGCATGCATTATCACTGCACTTGTCGGCGTCACTGACGATGCAGCGACCGTTTTTGCAGGTTCTGTTGTCGGGGCAATGATGCTTGTACATGACGGGAACGCCATCACCCATGACATCCCAGAAATCGCTGCACTCAAAGGCGGTGCTGTCATCCATGCAGAATGCATCCGTATTGGCGGCGCAGGTTCCCAGGGGTTCGACGTAGCCATTTTTGCAGGCTTTGTTTGAACATCCGTCCTTGCAGGTGACTTTGACGGTCGTGCCATCATCGTTGCAGTGCATCAGGGTTTTGCTGTCCTCGCATCTGTCCTGGCATGCGATTTCCTTGCAAAGTTTGCCGTCGCATCCATTCATGCACGTCTTTGTGCGCGACCATTCACCTTCGATACAGCGATATTGTTCGCTGTTTTCGCATTTGGTATCGTCGGCCTTGCATTTGTTCTGCGCCGGTGGTTCATCGGCGACACATACACCATTATCACAACCTTTGGGACAATCTTTGGTCTTGCCCCATGTTTTGCCGGCGCAGGCGTATTCTGCATTATTTTCACATTTCGTCTGACCGTCTGTGCATGCAGTTTCTGCTGTTTTGCAGACATTACCATCACATCCGTCCGGACAATCTTTGGACTTGTTCCAGGCATTGCCGGCACAAACGTATTCGACATTATCTTCGCATTTCGTCTGTTCGTTTGTGCAGGTTGGTTCTGCTGCTTTGCAGACGCTGCCATCGCACCCGTCCGGACAGTCTTTGGACTTGTTCCAGGCATTGTCAGCGCAGACGTATTCAACATTATCTTCACATTTCGTCTGTTCGTTTGTGCAGGTTGGTTCTGCTGCTTTGCAGACGCTGCCATCGCACCCGTCCGGACAGTCTTTGGACTTGTTCCAGGCATTGTCGGCGCAGGCATATTCTGCATTATCTTCACATTTCGTCTGGCCGGCGGTGCAGACAATACCCGGGACCTTGCAAATCTGACCATTGCATCCGTCCGGACATTTTCTCAATTCATTCCACGCATTGTCGGCACAGGCGTATTCAATACTATTTTCGCATTTTGTCTGTCCGGCAGTGCACACGATTTCTGCAGCCTTACACGTTTCGCCAGCGCATCCGGCGGGACAGGCCTTAACCTTGTTCCACACATTCGAAATACATACAAATTCTGTATTATCCTCACATTTCTTTCCGGATGTACATTCGGATGATGAAGGAACCGCTTTGCATACGCCGCCATCACATCCGTTCGCGCAGTTTTCCATGACTTTCCACGTTTCATTCTGGCAACCGTAACGAACGCCATTTTCGCATTTGATTTCGCCGTTATTACAATCAATGATAGTCGTTTTTTCATCTTCACCGCAAGCCTGAAGCATGAACGGCAGGACTGCAAGAAAACTCAGGATAGCGATATTTTTTTTCATAATATTCTCCGTTCGGAGTGTTCGTAATCAGAATTCGTAACCAGGTCAGATACAAGTAAGCTCCGAACACGGAGCTTATCGCAGAAAATCCATAGTTCCGGGAACAAGCATTTGTCCACCGGTATGTCACTGCACACGCTAAAAGTTCAACCGTTTCCCCTCTTCAACCGAGAGGGGAACCCGTCTGATATATCAAAGGCTCCCTCAAAGCTAAAAGCCAGAATGAATTCTGTATGACGGAACCTCAGGTTAGTTGCATTTACCTGTCGTTTGGTTGCAGGTAGAACTGCATTCCTCATATTTTGTCATAAACCAGGCGAGTTTGCCGCCTTTTGTTTTTTTGCAGACGAGGGAATCGCTGTAGTTCTTCTGGGAACTGGTTACACACCGGAAGGATGTTTCATTCGCTTTGGTGCATGGTTTGACGCATTGAGCTTCGCCGGCTTCATCCACATCACAGAAGTAGTCTTCTGCATAAATCTTAGGACAGTTTTCACCAACAACATAGCTTTTTCCGCCGTAAGAGTCATCGGAATCGCAGAGGAGATTCCAGTTGCCGTCGCATTTTCCATTATACTTGGATGGATTGCATTCGCTGGCCAATTCATCAGGTATGTAATCGCACGCGCCGTTGGTACATGTGCTCGAGCAGTAGGGATTCTTATCTTCGAATGTCCAGTAATTTCCTTCGGGACCTTTCGTGCAGATAGAGAGAACCCCGGCATATTCATCCTTTCCGGTCATACTGTTATACTGTGCGACACATTCTCCGAAGAAATCACCTTCGTTGTCGCAGGGTTCGTAGCAATTCACGCCATCGCTCGGAGAATTGGTACAAATATCTGCGCCGCAGTCCTTGACTTTAACGGTATGCGTGGCCTCACCGACTCCCTGACTGCACGAAAAATAGCGATTGTCTTCACAGAATGAGAAATCAGCCGTATATGTACATGTATCGCCAGCTTTTATGGATTTTTTGGCTGAAACATCCTTTTTGACGCATTTACCATCGCCGACGCAGGACTCATCGGCCTTGCAATTGCAGGTGACGCATTTGCCTGCGATACAGGTTTTGCTTTTGTCTGCGCAGGGCTTATCTTTGTTGCACGTGCTGATCGTATTGTCGACACACAGTCCGCCATGACAGACCTTTTTGTCCGGACACGGATGAGTGGACGTACAGCCGTTTTCGGGAATGCATTTTTTGTTGTCGCAGATCATGCCATCATCGCAATCCGAGCGATTCGTGCAGGATTTGTCCAGTTTAAGGACGCATTTGCCTTCGCTGCATTTTTGATATGGGCTGGCGCATTTCTTTGTATCGGAACATTCTGCTTCGGCAGCCTTATCAACGCATTTGCCTTCGCTGCTGCATTCCTTGCTGCTGTCCGCGCAGGGTTTCGTCTTGGAACATTCGGGTTCCGAAGCTTTGGGGACGCATTTGCCTTCGCTGCTGCATTCCTTGCTGGAATCCGCGCAGGGCTTCTGCTGCGAGCATTCGGGTTCCGAAGCTTTGGCGACGCATTTGCCTTCACTGCTGCATTCCATGCTGGGATCCGCACAGGGCTTCTGCTGAGAGCATTCGGGTTCTGATCCTTTGGGAACACATGCCCCATTGACGCATTGCGTATTGGGATCCGTGCAGGGCTTCTGCTGAGAGCATTCGGGTTCTGCACCTTTGGGAACACATGCCCCATTGACGCATTGCGTATTGGGATCCGTGCAGGGCTTCTGCTGGGAACACTGAGGGTCTGCAGCTTTAGCGACGCAAGCCCCATTGACGCAGACCTTGTTTGCATCTGCGCATTGTTTTGTATCGGAACATTCGGGTTCTGCAGTTTTGGCGACACATACGCCCTCGCTGCCGCACATCTGGCCCTCGGGACAGGATGTCGGCGTACAAGCCGGCACACACTGACCATTCGAACAGAATTGATCGGCATTACAATCGGATCTGGACGTACACCCGGAATTATTGCTGCTGCCTCCGTCATCACATGCGAACAGAAGACATGCGGAGAGTGCCAATAAAGCTGTATTTCTAATCGTTTTCATGGTTATCCTCTTAAGATTATTTATTTCAGGGGGGCGTCCCCCCCTGCGGTTCTATTCTGAGTCATGAACCGCAGTTCATGACTCAGAATACGCCCCTACCCCCTGTGCGAAAGACAATTCGAATTGGCAGGATCAATCTGCGCCAGGACATGGGGCGTCGATAGCGTCGTTGGCTGGTTTACCAGCAACAATAACCGTCTGCACTTGGACATGGGGTATATTCATCACATGTCTCATTGCCGGAACACGTTTTTTTGCTGTCGACCACGTAATAATATGCGCCATTCTTTTCCACGCATTTGTAGGTGATTTCGCCATAAGAGATGCCTTCCCCCGTATCATAAAGATAGGGATCGCAGCCTTTTTTGATTTTGCCCTTTTCGGCTTCTTCCTTTTTGCAGGGATCTACACAAAGCGAATCGGTATCAGTCGGTATGCAGAGTTGACCGGACTTGCATTTTTCGATGTGATAAACTGACGCTCCGGTTTCCCACTGCTGGCAGGACAAGATGGCGTTATTCGTACAAACATTGATATCCTTATTCGAGGAACAATCCTCTTTCTCAATATCCTTTACAGTCTGACATTTTCCTTTCAGGCAATAGGTATCGCCGGTACACCCCTCGCCGCATTTTCCGGTATCGTCCTCTTTCGGAACACACTTGCCTTCGCTGCTGCATTCCTTGTCCTTGTCTGCGCAGGGT
>JAFRYG010000151.1 GCA_017441205.1 Pseudomonadota bacterium | reverse complement strand
GAAGGCACCGCCGCCCTGTCCGCCAGGTTGCCCTCCCTGCCCGGAGGAACCCGTGCCGCCCTGTGCACCAGCGACGCTGATTGACGCATTGGTGGCATTGTAATATGCAGTAATGGCTTTATCTTTGGGCGGTGTAAGAATGATGCCAATGGCCGATCCTCCCGTACCGCCGCCTTTTCCGGCGTGACCGCCGCATCCGCCGGCACCGCCGCTGCCCGCGTGTGCCCAGTGGTCGTCCGTAGTATTCAGGTCGTAGCAGTGATAGATGCCGCCGCCGCCGCCGCCGCCGCCTGACGTGCCGACACCTCCGTTCGACGCATCAATGCTGTCTTTCCTGTTGTAAGAGTAGGTGGCCAGGTACGTATCGCCGGCCTCGTCAAACGAGAATCTGATCGACAAATTTTGGTTACTGCCGCCGGCGCCGCCGGGGCCATTTCCTCCGACACCACCTTTGGGTTGATCATCAGATACGCTGTTGCTATCGCCGCAACCACTGCTCTTATTGCAGCTCGGATTTGCATAGTCGCCCCCGTTAGGTCCACGCCCCCATTGTCCATCGGGCTGTTTTGCGTAATCGCCACAATGATTTTTGCAGCAGTGGCTGGCACCGCAGCCGCCGCGCGGCGTGCGCCCATCGGGACATTGCTGATCATAATAGTCTGTAGAAAACGACTTATATGACTTCCACCCATTATTAAAATAGACCTGCATGCAGTTGTTCGCCCAATAATTCGTGGTATGAGCCGTGCCGCCGCCGTTGCCGATTTTCCAGTAGTCACCCGTTACGCCATTGCGTTCATTATACCAAATGTTGTTACTGGGATGCTCCGTACCCGTCTGCGAAAACCCGGTCGGGGCTGTCACCGTGATGGTCGATTTATCCAGATCGAGGTAATCGCAGCCGTTCTTGCCACACGTCAGACCAATCAGCGTCGTGCCGGTGAGTTTGCCAAAAATGCCTGACTGTGCGTCGACCATGATGGTGAGGGCAAATTGCTTCAATTGGAGCGACATAGGATCCGATCCGGACGGCTTCACGATTTCGTAGTGCGAGCCTTGGAGCATCGAATCCCCCGTAACAGTGGTGTTGTTTGAGTTCAGCAGATATTTATATTCGGAGCTGCCCCCCTTGTTCTCCCACGTGCCATCGGTGTTCGTAAATCCACCGATAATCCTGACGAGAGCTTTGCCCGGATAAACTTCGCCGGGATACAGATAATCGTTGGTCAAATAATCCGCATATCCAGATTCATTACGCAACTTTGCCTGATACGCCACAACATGCGCCTCATGATAAGCTTCAAGTTTGGCATCGGGACTCAGCGAGGCACCGGGAATGGCGTCAGCCGGTTTGAGTGCAGGTGCAAAGCGCTGATCGGGAGCGACCGTGGGGATCAAGATTGGCTCTTTTCCCCAAAGCGCATTGGAATCGGAGAGATTGTCGACATTCGCGCTGACAATGATGTCGTGGTAATACGTCTTGCTCGGGTCGTTTTTGGGTTGGAATTCGGCGGCCTCGAAGGCTCTCTTGAGCGTCGCCACCGGGCCGTCTGCCTTGCCGGAGTGTGAATCGTTCCCACTCCGACCGGTCGTTCCGTACTTCTCGACGAAAACGGCATTCGTCGCGTCCCAGTCCACGCCATCGCAGTTCGAATCGACGCCGTCGCCATAAAAATCGTAATCACGGGCCTCATAGAGCTGAATACACGATTTTTCACCGCCGCTGCAGATTTCGACGCCCATACCACAGATACCGGGCTTGCCGGTTGGGCAGGGTTTAAATTTATAATCTTCGTCCAACTGGCCGTTGCAGTTATCATCGATGCCGTTGCAGCTTTCGTCTTTATCAGACTGTTCGGCCTTGCAAATCATCCGATACGAAGTCCCGTTGTCGGAAGCTTCGCTCTGGCACGTAATCTGGCCTTTTTCTGAACACTTGGTATGAGCGCTCGCCTCATATACGTCGCACTTGTCATTGAGTGCCTTTTTGTCAGCATCCGATTCGTCGGTCTCGACATATTCAAAGTTGCTCAGTTTGACAAAAACATCCTTCCCGTCAGGCGTCTCGTCATTGCAGTCGTTGTCGAAACCGTCGCAGATCTCGGCATGTCCTGGATAACGCGCGGCATTCGTGTCGTCACAGTCGTCGATCTGCGTAGAGTATTGAAGTTCCTGTTTCAGCTCAATGCGATCCCAGTAATCCTTCTGGTTCAGATCGGTTTTGGGCATCGCATAACAGACCGGATTGTCGGACGCGTTGTTTTTGCAGCAGTAATGCTCGGACTGTACGTTAATGACACCATGACCATCCCCATCACTGTCCAGACTGTATTTTTCGCCGTCTGCAGTCAGTTTGATCTCCTCGCCATCAACTTCGAACAGCCTGGTTTCGCAGCCGTTCGACACGTCGGCATCGCAATCGGCATACCCCAGTTCGCAATAATCGTCGCATGCGTAGGCGTATGTCTGGCTGATGGCTTCCGGACTGGAATCGTCCAGAGCCTTGTCGCCGTTATGCAGGACGCACTGCCTGTCGATGTGATTTGCATTTTCGGCGACCTTACAGGTCGATCCGCAGACGTCGCAGTTGTCAGGCGATCCGATGAGTTCGGTAAAATCGATATGGCCGTTGCAGTTGTCGTCGGTAACATTCGTCGTACACGAAGTCGGCTCGAGCGTCTTATCATAATAAATGTCAGGCGACGCATCATCGCAGTCGTAGCCGCTCACTTTGCACGCACCAAATCCCTGGCCGTCGCCGTCCCTGTCGAGGCACGCTTCGCAGGTACCCGAGTTGGGTTGGCAGAAGAGGGCTTCTGTACCATCGCCCGGAGCGCACGTGAACCCCATCGGGCAACCTTTGTTGTCACCGCAACGAATCAGACATGCGCCTTTCACGCACGACTCGGACTCGCCGCATTCCTCACTGCCGGTACAGGCTTTGCAGAATGTTTTGGAATACCAGGTTTCGAGGGCATCGTTGGGACGGCACAGCGAGGCGAAGGGGGCGATCTTCATGTCGCCGACGACCAGTTCCTTGTGGAATGGCAGCGAAAGATTCAAGCCGTTCAAATCCTTGGGCGGATACGGCGAATCCCCCGTGACCATCACCTGGCAGGTGAATTTCTTGGTATCGCTCGAAATAGCGTCGCAGATCGAGGCGTCGCGCGTGCAGTCCTGCGAACATACACCGACACCGGCGGGAATGCGGCTATCCAGACTCGAAACGGGCACGAGATCGACATCGAACAGTTCGAGATCTGTGACGGACATCGTCCGCGACGTGGAAATCTCGAAGACGCAGACGCCGTGTGCGCAGTCGGAATTCTTCGAACACGTCTGCCACAGCAGGGCTTCGGTGACGCCACTGTGATAATCGCACACGCCATTTTTACACGTCTGGCCCGGCGCACAGGCCTCGTACTTTTCTTCGTCCGTGCAGCGATAATTGGCGTCCTCGGAGCATGTCTTGGGCACGCATTGTTCGTCAGTGATCGTGCATTTGCCTGCCTTGCACTCTTCGAGCGACCCGCAGTCGACCCACGTTCCCCCCTGGCACTCACTCGTACCATCCTCGCTGCACGTGTTATCCTCGCATTCGGGGCCAAGGCCCTTCAGACAGACACCCAGGTGGCAGCCGGTGCCGATCGCGCACTCATTCCAATGACCTGTATCGTCGCAGTATGTCCGCTGGTCCTTGCACAATTTGCCCGAACATGCCGTCGGATCTTTTGGCTGACATGTCCCGGCGACGCACATCTCGTCCGGGCTGCATTCCGGATCGCAAGAGACGGCGTCGATGCATCTGCCGTCGTCGCACACCTGTGTTGCGCTGTCACAGGCCGGATTGCACGCCCGTCTCTCCCGGCACGTACCATCATCGCACACCAGCCCCGGGGCGCAGGCCGGAACGCATGCGCTCTTTTCGTAACACACACCCTCGATGCATTTATGCGTCACCTCGTTACAAAACGGCAAACACACGTTATTGTCGTAACACGCTCCGTTAAATAATTTCTGCCCCTCGGGACAGTTCTGGGTTATCGTCGCTGACTCGTTGCACCCCAAAAGCAGAAGGGGAATGAGGTAATTCAGTTTCTTTATGTTCATAGAAAATAACTCCGTATTGTTGGAATATGAAGGGGCAGCGGCGTATTGGCGCGGGGCTGTCTCGCCTTGCGGCTCGATACGCCCTCGCCGCGCGGCTATTTCGCGCAGGGACGTCACACGTCCCTGCCGCTCAATACACCGCGCCAATAGACGCGCATGGGGAGAACTCCCCCTCCCCCCCAAAAATCTAAAACCCGGGTAAGCCCCCTCCCCCGTTCCGAAGAGGGGAACCCGGCAACCGGCTATTCAGACCCTATCCTGTGCATCACAGTTTGACGCATTCGGACGTGGCCTCGAACAAATCATTATACGAGTACGTAACTTTGAGCTTGATATCCTCGACTTTGTCCCAGTCGATTTTGCTGTTTTCGCCGATCTGCGTGTCGATGAGCACCGTATATGAGGTCACGAGCGGCTTGCCGGCGAGGTGCTTGTTATCCTCGCCATACTCGTTGATCTTGGCGGTCGGCGAAATTTTGGTGGGCGTCACGATGAAGGTCGAGTATTTGCCGTAGGATGTCTTGCTGCCGATGGTCGAGACGAGGGCCTCGATGTTGGGTTGGCACGAGAGGAGCTGCGTCTGGCCGTCGTAGAAGATCGTGATGGTCGGCGTGACGTTCTGGCCGGAACCCGGCTTAATGATGTCATCGCCAACGATCTGGACTGCGATGCTATCGATCTTGGCATTGCAGGTCGTCGCAAGGTTCATGCTGTCGATGGTGACGGCAAACGTCCCCGAACGCAGGTCGATGCCCTTTTTGACGAGATCCCGGACGTTCGAGTCGACCGTATAGCGCGTCAGCGAATTGATGGGGATATTGCCCTTGGCGATGACGCTGCGGAAGCGCTCGCCCATGGTCATGGACGCAAAATCCTGCGTAATGCCCATCATCTCGCGGGCTGAAATCTCAACCGAAGCCTGGGACGGCTCGCCGGCACCGCACTTGCTGGCAACCGTATCGAGCTGATCGATGATTGCATCCAGATCGTTGGTGCTTCGTGCCAGATAGGTCGCACGGCGCAGATCGACGAACGGACGCACCGCAAGGTATTCAATGGCGGCCACGTAGTCGTAAATGCGTTCTTTGGCGAGTTCGATCTTGGACTCGACGGTCTCAAGGTCGGCGGAGAACGAGAATATCTTGGCCGGCGTGGAGTAGAGGTTCTGGATCTTGGCCAGACGCACGCTCGCAGCATTATACTGCGACTGCAGCATCTGCGCGCGCTGGACGACCGTATAATAGTGCTTGAGCGCACTGTATTCCGCGATCTGAGCCTTAAGGATCTGCTCACGCTTGACGAGAAGTTCCTGTGCCATCGCCAGATACTCCGACCGCCGGAAATCGAGATCCTGCAGGTCGCGCTCGTAAGCATCCTTGACCTCAAACAGCTCGCGCAGCGTGTCGTTGACCTCGTCGAGCGTATCGATGGCGTTTTGCTCCGACAGGATCCACTGATCCAATCCCATCGCGTACCACGAGGTCTCAAGCTTGCACTGTTCATTACCCGCCGCGTCTTTCCCCGTCGGGCACGAGATCTCGGAGTAAATATCTTTCTGTTGTTCTTTAAACGCCTCGGATGCCTCGGAACAGTCGCATACGACCTCGGAACGGCACTGGACGAAATCTTTCAATGTGCTGTCCATCGTATCGTTTGCATCTTTTCCTTTCAGCACCGCTGCGAGTCCACTCGTACACGCATCCTCGGAATCATATGGCTCGTAAATGGCCAATGATTTCTGCAAATCCAGCTCAAGTTTCTGAATCGAAAGATCATTCTTGAGCTCATTGAGGTTCGTGGTGAATTCATGATCGACATCGCGCTTGTCCTTGTCGAGCTCGGCATTGGTGATGGCGATGTTGAATCCCATGTTGCACACATCCAGCAAGGAGGCGATCCCGGCGGGGACGAGCGTGGCCCAGCCCTTTGTTGCGCTTTCAGCAAAATTGGATGAGACGTCCATCGCGCGATCCGCCACGCCGACGGCCCAGCTCATGACATGGCCGGCATTTGTCAGGTCGTGGATGTACTGAAGGTCGCTCTTCGTATCTTTTTGGTAAGTCGTATTCAGCGTCTCCCAGTTCGTTACGTAGGTACTCTGCGTATTGTAGGCATTTTGCAGAGTTGAGAGTTCCGCCTTGATTTTGTCGCGTTCCGCATCCGTGATGTTGTCGTAGTGGCTGTTGATCTTCTCGACGTTTTTCTGAATGGTGTCGAGCAGCTCATTGCGCCGTTTGTTCCAGTTTTCGATCTGAGCAGCATACGCATCGCAGGTGGATCGGGCGATGTCAATCTTGTTGCTCAGGGCGATATAATCCGCCTGGGCAATATCGACATCCTTCACGGCCGCACGATACGCCAGGATCGCCTCGGCGGCTTCGCCGGTATTGGTGAGCGAATAATAATCCATTCCCGAGATGACCGTCTTGTCGCTGAGGTATCCTTCCTTTAACAGCGCCGCCAAATCCTTATCAGATATTTGGTACGCCTTTGAGTCATAGTAGGCATTCTGCGCGTTGGTATCTATCGGCGATGTGAATATCCTGGTCACGTCACCTGGCTTCTCGGAATCTGCAGGAATGTCGAAACCGCAAAAACCAAGATCCGACCGGGGCGCACACTCTGCATCGTTCGGCGTGGCGCATCCTCTGGGAAGACCGCAGATGGCCGTGATCTCAGTCTGCAGCGATTCGATGGTGTTGCTCAAGGTCGCGACGATCTGCGCCTCGCTGATCGTCTGGTTATCGTATTTATCGAACACCTTGTCGCGCCACGCCTGAGCGGCAGCGACGGTGTCTTTGGCGAGTTTCTTGCGGTCGCTCAGAACCTTCGCATTGCCAGAGAGCGGATCCAGCGAGGTACTCGTGGCAACTTCGGCGTCGCGCATAAAGACGAGATCGTCGAACGACTGATCGAGCGAACGCAGGCGAATGACGTTGTCCGCCAGATTTTTGCCATATGCTCCGTTGAGTGAACCATTGCCGGTCGAGCGATTAATTGCCGTCTCGATCAGACCCGAATAATACAGATCGAACAGATAAGGACGCATCTCGGCGGCCTTTCCGGTGCGCTTCGTCGTTTCCTGATACAGCGTATCATAACGCCGTAACCCCAGATTCAGCGCATCACTCACACCTTCCCATGCCTCAGCGAATTCCATCAAAACCAGGTCGCGGCTCGAATTGATCTCCTTGTCCCCATCGACGCGCGTCAGAACTTCGAGCGAGGTCTGGTTGAACTGCTGCGCGAGAACGCCCCTGTGCGCCTCGAATACCTTGGTTTCCCAGTCCTTGAGCATCCTCGTATTGATTTCTTCGAGCACCGAAGCGAGGAACGTTGGTGCGGCTGAGTTCTCGAGCCATCTGCGGCGCACATCGGTGTCATTCTGCCAGGCGCTGTACTGGCGACCCAGATACGACTCGCGCATCAGCTGATGCCAGTTGGCGAGTACCTGCTTTTTGTTCGCCTCGTCCGAAGTCAGATAACTGCGACCGAGCAGATCAACCGCACATACGATTTCGGGACGACGCTTGCAGATGCCATTTTCCCTTGCACAGTCATCCATGAAATCCTTCAGCGTGGCAAACCCGTGTATTTCCTCCAGATTATCAGCATCCTTTTCCAGGAGTCCCTTGAGGATCTTCGAAACCAGATCGTCCGTGGCCAGCAGCGCATTGGTGGCCTCCAGCAAGCATGCCCCCTTGTCTTTTGATGCGTCATAGGCTTTCGTCGTCTTGAGTTTTCGGCAATCCGCATGTTCGCCGTCTTCCGGCACAAACGCCATCAGCGCTGCAACGTTGGCGTCGGTACATACGACCGCACCGGCACTGCTCACGCCGCGCAGCTGCTCCTTCTGTATCGCTTTGTGATCGTGGATTGAATACTCCCCGGATTTCTTGTCAAACCCTTTTCTGCGCGTGACGACGAACGTCCCATCCATCGTCGCCTTTGCCCACTGTACTTTGCCCGTCGAGTCCGCCTCGCGATACACGCCGGCCATGATGTCGCGGATGTTGCCGTCCAGCATCATCGCACTCTTGTCATATCCCGCAATCTCAATACGAATCGAACGGTTCACCTTCAGTTTCGCATCCAAAAGCTCGCTCTTGGGGAACGTGAAGTCGTTCACCGAGTAATTGGCAGACCAGCAGTCAGATCCGTTCATACAGTTGGCCTTCTCGTGCGTCATCTTGATCTTCGCCCACGTCGTCTTTGAGGCATCCTTGACGACCTCCGGCGAGAACAGATCCGCGCCCGACACAGGCAGATACAACGTGATTCCCTTGATGTCGCTGTATGAGTTGATGACCTCAGGCGTCGTCTCGGCAATAAACCGAATCGGAAGGCCGACACCTCCGAACTGGTTCGCACTCACCTGCCCATCATACAGGCCGGCCGTCGGCTTCTCGGGCACTGCTGCCACCTCAAAGCTGCCCACCGATGTCTCGATCCTCAACGCTTCCGTACTTCCCTGATCGCCCAGACTCGAAACCGTCACAGGCACCGAAATCGTATACGTCGTCATTCCCGTCTTCGGGTCAACCACGGGATTGCTCTCCATCAGCTGCGAAACCGTATCGTCCGTCGTATTGACAACCACATAACTGATGGTGTCATAATTCTGCGCAGTCACGATGAATGTTTCGGCACTCGTGGCCCCCACCTTGGCATATATAAGCTCCGACGGAGCGCGCATCACCTCCGCTCCGGGAATCTGATCCACAACTGACGAATTCCTCGCCTCGTTCAGATCAGCCGTCAGGTCGCGCGTGCCATTGCTTTTCAGACAGCGACCGTTCGGGCTGCACGTCCCTTTCTCACATGGATTCGACTCGCTGCACTCGCTCGTGCACAGCCCGTGGAAACAAAACATCCCGTCTACGCAGTCACTGTCCAGCGCACATCCCGCCTGCGAATTCATCTCGAACACACGCGTCACGGCCTCGTGCGGCTCACTTGTCTTAAAGACGACCTTACCGCCGTCCACCGGTACCTGGTTATTGTCCTTGTCTTTGTCCTTGCCATCGCCGCATCCGGCCGCCATGATCATCGCAAGCGCACACAAACACCATAGCGACTTTTGGGAACTCCATTTACATCTCGTTCTCATATACACTCCTCAAACTTTCCCGGGAATCACACGGTTCCGGGTGTCAGTGAGAGCAGTTCCTGCCCTACGCAATTCTACCACGCGCTTCTGCATACACCGCGCACTCTGCACTCACTGTTTCGTCGAAACCACCCATGAACACACGACCTCTCGGTCGCGTATTCATAAATACACAACCCTCTGTATTATAATGTTTTTTACTGTTCTCAGTCAAAACTTTTCGCTTGTGCGCGGGCTATGGGCGAGTGTCGCCCATACGCCCTGCGGCGCGCCTGTGCGCCCTGCGCATACGGCTCGCTATTATATTGTTTTTTGGTTATGTTTAACCCGCGTGGATATGCAATGTTCCAAAGAATATATCTTTCATTGGATCCTTCCCAAACTCCCCCTTCCCCAAAACCAATAAAAAGCCTATACTTATCGGACAGTTTTAGTATTTTGATGCGAATATGGCTTTTTTAAGCAAAGCCGTTGCACTCGTTTTTACCGCAGAGCAGTACCATGACCAGATATATCCAGAAAATCCCGCATTCTGTCGTCTACAGCATTGGTGATACCCATGGCCGGGGCCGGGAAGTCATTGAATTCATTGCAAAGCTCGAAATGCGCAGTTATCTGCGCGGCGAAACCAATCCTGCATTCGTGCAGCTCGGCGATCTCTGCGACGGCTTTGCGATGCCCGAAGATTCAAGCCCGGAGAATCTGCGCGCGATTTCTCTTGCCCGCATCGAAAATATCCCCAGACTGCGGGAGGTTCTCTTCCACGAAGGCAATCGTTTCGTCGACTGGCAAAAAGATCTGGGCGTACGGGGATTATTGACCGCAGATGAACTCATCAACCACGAGGATCCCACGGTCATCACTGCATTCTACGAGGCTTGCAAATGCTTCGAAACGCTCCTGCTCTATTCGCATTATCAAAAGGCTCACCCGGATAACTTCTTCGTCATCTTCGGCAATCACGACGCCGATTTTCTGCGCGGAAAATGTGCCTACGGACGGCAGCAGAAATACATTCTCTTCGGACTGCTCGGACTGTCCGCCAATGCGGTCATTGCGCACATGACCGAAGGCAAAACGCGCCGCGTCCTGCGAAATCCCTGGGCCAACTGGATGAACAGAAGACCGCATCTGCTGTTCTCCGGCGATACGCTCTATATGCACGGCGGCCCCACCGGTGAACTCGCACAAACGCTTGCGCAGACCGGAACCGAAGGTTTCAGGCAGTGGATCGCAGAAATCGACAAAGCGCGCGGCCGCGGCATGAATGACCCCATCTTCGAGGAACACGCATCCTTCCTGTCGCCGGACGGTGCCCCCAACGACTGGTTCAGATTCCCCGAAAGGATCCTCGATTTCCTCAAAGCTGCGCAATGCGATTATCTGGCCGTCGGCCACTCACCCTTCCTGGATTACGAAAAAGGCCCGATGCTCGACCTGGCCAATGCCACCCCAGAAATGAAACGCAACTTCAATACCCCGGCACAATTGCCCCCCGAAGGCAGGCTCATCAAACACGACACCAACCTCAAGCGCACCGGTGAACTCTGGGCCTGCCGGCACGAAGTCGGCACGAATATCTGGACCGGCATCGATGCCAATTTGAACGAATTTCCTCTCAGAACCTGATACCCGCTCATGTCTGAAGCCAAATCATTCCATAAATTCCGGCAATATGCGCAGGCAATCTTACTGGCGTGCATGCTTCTGCCCATGGAGGCATGGGCCGCCCCCGAATTATCTTCCGAAAACTGGCATTTCGAAATGTCCAAAAACATTGCAATCGAACTCGCCGATACACCGGCCTGGAGCATGGCCCTGCCCTATCTGGCTGAACTGACCCCCAAAACCCAGGACTGGAACGTCATGCTCCTGCATGCCAAGGTCGAGCTTCAGCGCGGCAACATCGACGAGGCCGATAGAATCATTCAAAAAGCCCTGTCCGCAAATCCGCAAAATGCAAGGGTACTCGCCATGGCCGGAAACATCGCGGCCGACGCCGGAAGATACAACGATGCCGTCAGATATCTGGAAAAAGCCCGTTCCATCCACCCCAATGCAGCCCCCATCATGCTGTCGCTGGCCAGAATCCGCTTTGCCCGAAAGGAATGGCTGGAAGTCATTACACTATACGAAAGAGCCCTGAGCCTGATCTCACCCACGAGTGAAATCTACGTCCGGTTGTCCACGGCATACGAAAACATGGGGACGCTCGAGCGAGCAGAATTCTATCTGAAGGAGAACCTGGAAGTTCATCCCAACCGGCACCTTGCGCTGATGCCGCTCGAACGGTTCTATCGACGGCACAACCGATTGGAACAGGCGGAACAAACCGCCCGCGAACGCGCGATCCTGCAGCAAAAAAAGGAAGAAGATACGCGTTCGCTTCGCGCGCTTCAGAAATCCGCGCGCTAATCCGCACAAAACATAAAAAATCGCCGCCGTATGCAATAGGCGGCGAGGCGAAGTGTATTTGGCGGTGCATCAGTGCGCCGCCAAATAACGAGCGAACCCCAAAAACAAAAAAAGCCGCAATCGCGAACGACTGCGGCAAATGCATCTCAGCCCTTTTTGGCCAAAATCATCAATCTTCTGCCTGATACGGAAGCAGAGCAATATGACGTGCACGTTTGATGGCACGGGCAAGTTTGCGCTGGAAACGAGCAGAAACACCGGTAATGCGCGAAGGCAGAATCTTGCCGCGGGGCGACAGGAAACGCTTCAGAAGCTGAACGTCTTTGTAATCGATCGTCAGGGAGACGTCGGATTTGAACGGACAGGCTTTGCGTTTTGCACGGCGGAAACCGCTGCGGGCAGGTGTACGGGCTGCAGAAGGGGCATTCGTATTGGTATCCATCTTATTTCTCCATTACATTTTGGTGGGAACTTCGGTTTCACATTTCGGGCAAACCCAAAACATGCCGCTCGGTTTGGAGTGACGGACCATTTTAATAATGCCCATATCCGTTTCGGTACCTTTTGCCAGGCAATTCGGACATTTTTTCTTGTAGACAACTTTTTTCGTCGTCGAAATCTTAGCAGGACGCTTTGCGGCCATCTCAAAATTCCTTATTCCGGGTAGTCAACCTCGCATTATGGACATCCAGAACCCCTGTTCTGAACTCTCGGGAAACCGGCCGGATACAGTCGCCCAAATCGAGGCGCGCGCCTTTTAGCATCACACGCGAGCCATGTCAACCTTGGCAGTTCGTGCCTGATGATATTTTGTACGGACGCTCCGCGGAACGTCTCTAACTAACAATTATAGTACAGACGTGTCGCGACACGTCTCTCACTAACAACTATCATTTTAGGGGTTGTCGTGCTATTGGCTGCGCCAATACGCACCGACCGCCGGCCTATTGGCCTGCGGCCAATACAGCCGCCGAACCCTTTGGCTGTCCCCGCAATCCAGGTAAATGACATGATTTCACGCCTCATTCAAATTCTCCGGGCGCTCAAAACGCCGCAATGCCGCGTCATTCCCATCGTCCCCGAAGCCAGGATTCCCTCCAAAGGCAGTGCAGAAGCTGCCGGCTGTGATCTTTCAAGTGCCGAAAACATGACGATTCCGGCTCACGGACGTGCACTCGTGCATACCGGAATTCGCATTGCCCCTCCGCGCGGATGTCATATCGAAGTCCGGCCGCGAAGCGGCCTGGCTCTCAAATACGGCATCACCGTGCTCAACACGCCGGGAACCATCGACGCCGATTACCGGGGCGAAATCATGGTCATCCTGTTCAATACGTCCGACGAGGATTTCCACATCCGGTGCGGAGATCGCATCGCACAGGCCATCGTCATGCGCCACGAAGATGCCATCTGGACACGCGTCGAGTCATTCGATAATACTGAGCGCGGATGCGGCGGATTCGGCAGCTCCGGCATCCATTCCTAATTCCATCGCATCCACGATACACCATGATTCAGATTTCAGGACTGACCAAATACTTCGGCCCGCAAAGGCTATTCGATGACATCACCTGGCAAATCGACCGGTTTCAGCGCACGGCTCTCGTCGGACACAATGGCGCCGGGAAATCGACGATTCTCAGAATTATCGCCGGTTTGCTCGAACCCGACGGCGGTTCCGTCATCATTCCCAAAACGACGACCATCGGATATCTGCCGCAGGAAATCACGATTCTCGACAAGAAACCCGCCATCGACCTCGTCCTTTCGGGACGCCGGGATCTGCTCGATCTCGAAGCCGAAATCGACGTCCTGCAGCAAAAAGTCGATCAGGATCCATCGCACGAAAACATCGCACTGCTCGGCGAAAAGCAACATGCTTTCGAAACCGGCGGCGGATACCGCCTGCGTTCCGAAGCCCAGTCCATCATGGCCTCGCTCGGCTTCCGGAATGACGAACTCGACAAACTTACGACCGAATTCTCGGGCGGATGGCAGATGCGAATCCTGCTCGCCAGACTCCTGCTCTCAAAACCGGACCTGCTGCTGCTCGACGAACCCACGAACCACCTCGATATCGAATCTCTGGCCTGGCTCGAATCCTTTCTGGCCGGATATCCCGGAATTCTGCTCATCGTCAGCCATGACCGCGCATTCCTCAATCACGTCATCGACGGCGTCGCCGCGCTCGACGACAACGGACTGCTGCTCTTTCCGGGCAACTACGATCATTACCTGGAACTGCGCGAAGCCCTCGAGGAACAGCTCGAAAAAACTGCCGAACAGCAGCGACAGGCCATCGCCGAAAAACAAGCCTTCATCGAACGGTTCCGCTACAAGGCGACGAAAGCCAAACAGGTTCAGAGCCGCGTCAAACAGCTCGAAAAAATGGAATCCATCCAGCTGCTGCAAAACCGCAAAAAGATTCATTTCCATTTTCCTGCCCCAGAACGGCCACCGCAAATCCTCCTGGAATTGCGGCATGTTTCCAAGGCATACGGCGATAATGTCGTCTATAAAAACCTCGATTTCCGCGTCTACCGCGGCGATAAAATGGCCCTCGTCGCCCCCAATGGCGCCGGAAAATCCACACTGCTCAAAATACTCGCCAATATCATCCCGTTCGAAGGGGAACGGCTGCTCGCCGATCGCGTCCACCCGGCGCACTTTGCACAGCACCAGATCGATGCCCTCGATTTCCAGAAAACACTGCTCGAAGAAGCCGGCTTCGGACTCCCCAATACCATCAATATGACCATGCTTCGCGCCGCACTCGGTGCATTTCTCTTCACAAATGAAGACGTCGACAAACCCGTCTCCGTCCTGTCCGGCGGCGAAAAAAACAAACTCGCTCTTGCCAAAATACTGCTTCGCGCCCCCAACCTGCTGCTGCTCGACGAACCCACGAACCACCTCGATCTCGACAGCCGCGAAGCCCTCGAACAGGCGCTCATCGACTACCCGGGAACGATCGTCGTCATCTCGCACGACCGCTGGTTCATCGACAAAGTCTGCAATAAAATTGTCTCCATCGAACACGGAAAGATCGACATCTTCGAAGGCACATACTCCGAACACGAAGCATTCATGGCCGCCCGCGAAGCCGAAAACCAAATCCGGAATCCCGAACCCGAAAACGTCAATGCAAAAAAACAAAAACGCATCGAATCCGCGCAGCAGCGAAGCGCCATCAAAAAGGCTACGCAGCATCTTTCAAAACGCGTCGAACAACTCGAACAACGCACGACCGAACTCGAAAAACAGATCGGAGAAATCGACGATGCACTCGCCGATCCCGAAACGTACAAAAACAGCGCTAGGATCAAGGAACTCACAATGACCAAGGCCGCTGCGCAAAACGAACTCGATCAGACGATGGAAGCCTGGATGGAAGCTCAGGCCGAACTCGATGAAGCCATGAAACAATTTGAATAGCATTACGCATTATGCATTACGAATTAACCCAATAATATTCTGTTCAGACGGGCGGTCCGCACGTCTCTAACCACCAACCATTACGGATTACGCATTGCGTACAGACGTGTCGCGACACGTCTCTAACTAATAATTACGTCTCTAACTAATAATTATATGAATCAGCCCATCGACCCACGAACGCTCTATCTCATTGCCACCCCCATCGGAAACCTCGGAGATATCACGCAAAGAGCATTGGATATTCTTTCGCAGGTCGATTTTGTCCTGTGCGAGGACACGCGCCACAGCGGAATTCTCCTGGAACATTTTGGGATTCACACCCGCGTCATAAGCTACTTTGCCCACAACGAAGCGCTCAGAACAGATCAGTTCATGCCTAAACTCCTCGACGGACAGTCGGCAGCCCTGATTACGGATGCCGGAACTCCCGGCATCTCGGACCCGGGAAGCCGAATCGTCGATGCATGCCTGGATGCAGGCGTCCGGGTTTGCCCGATTCCCGGTGCATGCGCCGTCCCGACTGCCGTCTCCGCCTGCGGCTTTTACCAGTTCACCGGCTTCGAATTCGTCGCATTTTTCCCGCGAAAAAGCTCCGAACGACAGGATCTTTTCAGATCTTTTGCTGACCGAAATACGCTTCTCGTCGGCTATGAATCCCCACAGCGCATCGTCTCACTTCTTGCAGATCTCATCGCCGTCGTCGGACGCGATCGACGCGTCTGTCTGTGCCGCGAACTGACAAAAAAATTCGAGTCCATCCAGCGAACGACAGCAGGCATGTTATTCGACGAGCTCAGCGAATCTCCCTGCAAGGGCGAACTCTGTCTCATCATCGAAGGACGCATCCCAACTGATAATAAATCCCGTTCTCTCTCTGACGAAGACATCCGACTCATTCATATCCTGCAGGAACACAATATCTCGGCTCGCGATATCCGGGATATCGTCTCAGAATTCAGCGGCACGCAGGCAAAGGAAGTCTATCAATACGTGATCCGCAGCAAAGACATGACATAGTTGTGAGCTATTCGCTGTTACAAGCAATCACCAGGATCATTTTTGAAGAATGAAGCATTGCGCATTATGCATTATGCATTATGCATTATGCATTATGCATTAACCCAATAATGTTCTGTACAGATGTGTCGCGACACGTCTCTAACAACAATTCATTACGAATTATGCATTATGCATTACGAATTATGCATTATGCATTACGAATTCCCAACTATCCAATCAATGAACAATAATTAAGTTGCTGTAATCTCGCTCCAATCTTATACTAAATCGGTGTGTTTGTTTTTTGGGAGGCAAAAATACATGAAGATATACAGTGGCAAAATCCCCGCAATGGCGAACGAGATCTCGCAATGTCTGATTCGTGAAAAAGCAGTTGAAGTGGAACCGGAGGAAATGGAAGAATTCCACCTCGATATTGAAGCCGTTCTTCGTTCATACGTCGATACGGAACGCAGAATCCACGAAGAAGCTCAGGAACTCATCTCTCACCGTGGTCTGGACTTCAGTTCCCTCAACCGGCTCAAACGCGAAGTCGCCAAAAAGTACAATTTTGCCATGGGTGACGACGCCATTGACTGGCTTACGGATCAGCTCATCGAAATGCTCTATCACACGACGCATGTCGAAGAAATCTGGGCAGACAACAATGACATTCGTCGCCTGACGCGCCCGATTCTGCTCAAACACACGGCACTGGACGAAGAACTGGATGTCGAAGTCCGCAAAAAGATCAAGAATCTCAATGAAGGATCTGTCGCCTGGGATATCAAATACCAGCAGGTGCTCGAAGACGTTAAACGCCGCAAGGGGCTCAAATGACATTTAAACCAAACGTCGGTGACATCTTCCTGAACAAGTACGAATGCATATCCCTCGTAGGGGAAGGTGCATTCGGATGCGTTTATCGTGCCCGTGATATCAAGCTCGATCGCATCGTTGCCGTCAAATTCATCAGCTCTGCAGGCGGAGTTCTCGAACGATTCAGCGACGAACTCGAAGCCATTAAAAATCTCGACCACCCCAATATCGTCAGGCTCTATGACTACGATATTCTGAAGGGGGGAATTCCCTGCATCGTCATGGAATTCGTCAGCGGACGGGAAATCGGCGATATTCTTTGCGAAGAAGGCCCCTTCAATTGCCTCCGGATTTGCGAAATTGCCCAACAGGTGCTGGATGCTCTCGTCGAAACACACAAACACGGCATCATCCACTGCGACCTGAAACCCGAAAACATCATGCTCACCAGCGTCGGTGCCAGATCTGACGTCGTCAAGCTCATCGATTTCGGCGTCGCCTCCATCCTGTCCAAAACGGCGACCGATACCGAACGGCAAAAAATGCTCGTCGGCACCCCGCAATACATGGCACCGGAGCAGATTCGGCACGAGGCGATCGGACCATGGACTGATATCTATGCTCTCGGACTGATTCTGATTGAACTTTTTACGGGACATTTTGTTTTCGATGACGATGATCCCCGCGAAGTACTGCGCATGCAGCTCAATTCTCCCGTCGTCCTGCCCCACAAACTCGCATGCACCGACCTGGGCCCCATTATCTATAAAGCCGTCGACAAAGATGTCTCGAAACGATATCAGTCCACACAGGAATTTTATAACGATATCCGCGAAGCTGCACAAAATCTTCGCGATATTACACGACAGCAGCCGCTGCGCGCCCGCAGCGACAGCCTTCAGTTCCGTTCATCCGGCGACAGCTCAATTTTTGAAGATCTCAATGATTTCAATACCTTCAAACCAAGCCGCGTCACATTAAAAAGCGGAAGAGAACCTCTGCCTTCGATAACCACCGATTCACAGATGAAGCTCAAGGGCATCGATGACGACCCGTTCGGCATAACGGCTCTTCCTCCGGGAAAAAAATCCCCGTCTGCAAACATTTCCGAGCTCAACAACTCGCTGAAGGCAAATGATGTCCGAGTCAGCAAACCCAGCAGCAACGTCCCCCTCATGACGAGTGCCAGCATTTCCAGTGCTGCCATCACATCACAAAAACATCCTGCAGTTCCGAATGGCGAACAATCCAAGTCCATCGTAAAAAGTGAAAAAGCTGCAGCAGAGAATGTCGATTTCTCCTCGCTCCAGGGAACGCTCGGACTGCTCGATCCAACCCCGGCCCCTGCAGATCAGCCACCCAAAGACTCAGACAAAAACCTGGACGACGCTTCATTAACCGGCGTCAGCATTCCACCCATCCAAAACAGAATTACCATTGTGGATGCCGATCTGAGTACCAGCAACGTCAAAATTGAGTCCGCCAGAGGCGCATCCGAACGCGCCAAAACCCCAAACAGCAAAAACAGGCTCTCGACTATTATACTCCTGTGTGTACTGATGCTTGTGATCACAGGTGCTGCAGGATACCTGTGGTATACCGGAACCCTCGAAGAGATATTTGAAAATAACCCCAAGATCACAAAGGAAATTCAGAATTTCCGCAACCCGGTTACCGAAGACCTCAACGAAACGCCGGATCAGCCAGCCAAGTCATCAGTGCGCTTCTCGACTATCCGCGCAACTGCCGAGACGATGGCATATGTCGCAGCAATCAGCAGTGCTCACGGACACTCTTCCACTATCCGCAAACTCAAAACATACCGCATCATCGGAACACCAACCGATGCCGGCATCTACGTCAACAACAGTCTGATCTGCGCACAAACCCCCTGCGATATCCATCTCTTTGGCAGCCTCGCGTCCATCCGCCTGGAAATCCGCAGCAAATCCGGCAAATCCAATTCAGTAAACCTCGCCGGTCACAGTGAGAAATCGCCCGTCATCATGACAGCGGAATAGAGATCTGCTCTTTTGTTTTTGGGGGATGCGCGGCTTGCTGCGCTACGCCGCCGCATGCCTGACTATCGTCTGCGACGATACGTCAGGCTTATTATTTTTTCGTTATCTTCGCCTTTCCAAGTTCCGCCATGGCTTTGCTCGAATAACCAAATCCCACCGAGATGATGTGCCAGCTGTAGGGATCCACCTGATGGAAGGTATAATCGATTCGGATATGAACTTCCGAAATATCAAAGCCAATGCCGCCGCGAAAACGCAGTTCCCATGCCCAGTTAAAGGGAATAAATGGTGTCGTTTTCCGATCTCCGCCCCAGAATGACCAGCTGGGCTCCGCCATCATATACACGTACAATCCCGGCATGGGATCGATCCATATTCCCAGCAGCAGGGGCAGCCCCAACCCCGGCCCCACGTGTTTATCCTTCGAGCTCTTCTTGACGCTGTGATAAGCATCTGTCATCAGACCGGAAGCCAGGAAAACGACCAGATAATCTGTCCCCAGCCCCACGCCAAGTTTGAGTCCGGCTGCATACTGGACGAATTCTCCCTCCAATCCGGAACCAATCGATACATAGCCCTCACCAAAACGCCCCACGAGCGTACCGGGAACCCGATCGACAGCCATCGCCCGGGCATGTACCCCAAGTACATTGCTCCCCCCCATGCTGCGATGGTAATCAATGCCAAAATCCAGCGCTCCCGACGGCTTGTCCTGCGCCAGGGCACTGCTGCTCATCATCAGCACAAATACCAGTGATATCAGAATCAATAATCCGGAACGCATCTGCATACTCTGCTATTGGGCCAAATACTCGCGCAATGATTTCGAAAAATGCATTCTCTCAAAGATGGGACGCATCTCTTCATCATAGCCACACTGTTTTAACATCTCGTTCGCTGCCACCCGGCAAGGCAGACATGCTGTCGTATCAGCACATAACCGACGATCGTTGAGGCGCGGCTGAGGCGGCGATAACAAGGCATCAAGTCGATCGGCCATATCTTTGCAATTGGCTGCCTCTTTCACTGCTTTCTCGTAGTTCAGACAAAACTCCGCCATCTGATCTGCTTCCGAACGGCATCCCAGACAAAGCAATGGCAACGTTATCCACAAAAGGCAGCAGTAATTCTTCATCACATTCACATCACAATTCAACCGGCAGACAAATCATGTCCCCATGAGGACATAACTATTACGACATAATTCGTCAAACTGCCAATATCAGAGCTATTTTTCCCAATGACCGCATCTTCAGCCGCCAGCAAAAATCTCTCGCCAAAGCAACAACAAACGTACAGCAAATTCCCTTAAATACACAGCAAACACCTTTTCCGACAATCCACCGCCAATAAAAGCAAAAAATCGTACATCCCTGTGCAACAAATCTCACCTCAATGGCATCACTTGTATGAAGGAATGATCCTTCCCATTTTTTGAGAGGTGCCCTATGCATTTATCCGGCTTTGTCTGACGTGTATTATCCCCCGACATAATGTGCGGCCATCCGGGAGGGCGGATTGCATTGTCATGTACTCCGGACGCGGAACATGCCAGCGCAGCGTCGCGCATGCCAGGCACATCAGGATGCTCTTTTTTTACGACTCTATAAATCGGAAAGGGAGCAGTGTGCCAAAACCGAGCGTTATTTGGGGTAGGTGCGCAGGTTGGCGGGTGGGAATGGGACGGAGGTAACCCTTTATGGTTACCCTGAAATTTAATGTAGGCGCATGTATTACATGTAGTTTTACTCAGAGGGGATGAATAGTACAAGTCTATGTTTAACCAGAGTGGATATTCAATGTTCCGAATAATATGTCTTTAATTGCTCTGAGCTTTGAGAAAAGCATTCACAGTTCCAAGCTCTAAGCATCAAGACCGGAACTGCAATTATTGCGAACAAAATAGCCATACTCGTATAGCAGGTAAAAAAACACGAGCACCACAGATAATTACCGTTTCATGAATCAGGATCTGCCGGAATTATGGATTAGCGCCAGCAACAGTGCACTGTTGCGATCATGTCATTGACAGGATCCGGCAAATGAACCAGAATCTGTTATCTTCAGTGACTGCCAATAATTATCTGTCTCAATAAATTCTTGACGTAAAAGCGCGATTACGACTAAAATTCTGCGGCTTGTGTGTTTGGGCAAATCTTTGCCCATATTCAGGGTTTAACAATATCCAAAAACATCAATTTACAGGACACATCATGAGTTTTGAGATTGTCGAAAAAAATCAGGTCGTTCGCGAAATTACCGTTACAGTTCCCGGCGATGCCGTCAGACGAATCGAGGGAAAACTGGTTGAATCTGCACGTAAAACACTGAAAATGAACGGTTTCCGTGCCGGCAAGGTTCCTGCACACATCATTCGTCAGAAAGCAGGCGCCTCCATTATGGAAGATGCACGCCGTGAAAGTCTCCAGGTCAGCGTGCGCGAAGCCCTCGATACCCTCGATAATCTTCTCCATGTCAGCGAAGTTGAAATCGTCGTTCCGCAGACTGAAGATGGTGGCTTTGTTGCCAAACTCAATGCCGAAATCAAACCTGTTCTGGAAGCCACGAATTACAAAGGGCTGGAAGTCAGCGTCCCCGATGCCGTTGTCACGGATGACGATGTCATGGCCGACCTCGAAAAACGCCGCGAACGCAATGCCGTGATTGAGCCCGTCGAAGATCGTACCGTCGTCGAAGACGGCGATGTCGTCATGACAACACTGAGTGCCCCCAATGCTGCCGCTGAAAAAATCTGCCGCGCCGGCGACCGCCAGATTACACTCGGAAAAGGTTATTTCAACGAAGAGATGGAAAAATGCCTGATCGGCGCAACACTGCACGAACCGCTGCAGCTGACGGCAAAAATCAATGATGAAGAAGCCATCGTGACCTGTGTCGTCAACGAAATTAAAAAACGCGTACTGCCTGCGCTCGACGATGCTTTTGCACTCGATACCGGCGATGCCGAAACGCTCGACGGCCTCAAGGAAGTTACGCGCAAACGCCTGATGGAAGAAGCCGAAAAGAATCGCGATGAACAGATCGAAAACAAGCTCCTCGAAGTTCTGCGCGCACAGATGCCCATCGATATGCCCGAAGGTTACGTCAAAGCCCGCGCAGCCCAGGCCATCCGTCTGCAGCTTGAACAAATGATGCGCCAGCAGATCAACGATGATATGCTCGATCGCATCATTCAGAACATCAGACCCGAAGAGCTGGAGGAATATCGCGTCGACTACCACAATGAAATTATTCTCAATGCAGTCGCCGCCGCAGAAAAAATCGAAGTTTCCGAAGAAGATACTATTGCTGAAGCCAAAAAATGGTTCCAGAATATTGACGAAAGTAAAGTCAAACAGTGGCTGAAAACCAATAATGCAGCAGAATTTGTCGGTGAACAGGTCAAACGCGATCGTGCACTCGACATCATCAAAGCTGCTGCCATCATCAAAAAAGAAGAAGCTGTCGGTTAATCATGGATATTTGGAGTTGCGCACAGAATGCTGATTCTGTGCAGTCCTCTGACGAGGGCATCATAATCAGCATGGAGGATGACGACGAAATGACATTTTTCCCAAACGTTATCGAACAAACCCATCGTGGCGAACGCGCCTGGGATATCTTCAGCCGTCTGCTCAAAGACAGAATCGTCATTCTGGGCAGTTCGGTTACCGATATGGTGGCCAATAGCATTATTGCCCAGCTTCTCTTTCTGGAAAGCGAAAATCCCGAAAAAGATATCCAGATCTACATCAATTCCCCTGGTGGAAGCGTCACTGCCGGTATGGCCATCTACGATACGATCCAGCATGTCCGCTGCCCCGTCTCGACGATCTGTATCGGACAGGCTGCGAGCATGGGCGCTGTTCTTTTGTGCGCAGGCACAAAAGGTAAACGCTATTCGCTGCCGAACAGCCGTATTCTCATTCACCAGCCTTTGATTTCGGGCGGCGGAATTTCCGGGCAGGCGACCGATATCGATTTGCAGGCCAAGGAAATCCTTCGCATGCGAAGAGTCCTGAATGAAATTCTTTCGAGACATTCCGGACAGACCATCGAACGCATCGAAAAAGATACCGACCGCGACTACATCATGAGCGCAGACGAAGCCAAAACGTATGGACTCATCGACGAAGTCATCCGCAGACAAAAGGACGGACATCCGGAAAATCTCCCGTTTTCCGAATAATCCATCATCTGGCCTGCACTCCTCATTATCCGTACCGGCTGTGAGATCGTGCATGCCGGTATTTTAGTCTGGCTCCATTTATCAGAAATCCGACTGTCCTTCAGATTTCACATTCAGGAGAATCTATCTTGCCCCTTCGCTGCTCTTTTTGTGACAGAGATCGTTCCGATACACAGCGCCTTATCGCAGGTGCCAATGTCTACATCTGCGAAGAATGTATCAAAGCCGCATACCAACAGGTTTCGGATGCCATCGAACCCAGGGATGTCGGACTGGGAAGCAACCCTGTGGTTGGTCTCAAAGTCCCGAAACCAAAGGACATCAAAGCCAAACTTGATGAGTATATTATCCAGCAGGAGCATGCCAAAAAAGTACTCTCCGTTGCCGTACACAACCACTACAAACGCATCCTGAGCCCTGTCAAGGATGGTGTGGAGCTCGGCAAATCCAATATCCTGCTCATCGGTCCGACTGGAACAGGAAAAACACTCCTCGCCCAGACGCTGGCCAAAATCCTCGATGTTCCTTTTGCCATGGCGGACGCAACCAGTCTGACCGAAGCCGGTTACGTCGGAGATGATGTCGAAAACATCATTCTCAACCTGCTCCATGCTGCCGATAACGATATCGAACGCGCATGCCGGGGAATTATCTACATCGACGAAATCGACAAAATCTCCAGAAAGAGCGCAAATCCTTCGATTACCCGCGATGTCTCCGGCGAAGGTGTCCAGCAGTCCCTGCTCAAACTCATCGAAGGAACCATCGCTGCCGTCCCCCCCAAAGGCGGCCGAAAGCATCCGCAGCAGGAGTTCCTGCGCGTCGATACCACCAATATTCTCTTCATCTGCGGCGGTGCTTTCGTCGGACTTGAGGACATCATCGAAACCCGAACGAGTTCGACGTCCATCGGTTTCAATGCCAACGTCCAGAGTAAGAGCGAACGCGATATACAGGCATTGTACAAAGCACTGGAACCAGAAGATCTGCTCAAATTCGGCATGATCCCTGAACTCGTCGGACGCCTTCCCGTCGTGGCTACACTCCATCCCCTCGATGAAGATGCACTCATCCGCGTCCTGACTGAGCCGAAAAATGCCCTCGTCAAACAATACAAAAAGATGTTTGCAATCGATCATGTCGATCTGGACTTTACAGACGAAGCTCTGCACTGCATCGCACAGCTCGGCATCAAAAAGGAATCCGGCGCACGCGGACTGCGAAGCATTCTCGAAAATGCCATGATGCCCTATCTCTATGCGGTTCCCGGACTCGATAAAATGGAACATCTGACGATTACGGAAGAAATCATCAGACGTCAGGGGGACCTCGCACAGATTGACGAAATCGTCGAAAAAGCAAAATCGGGCGAATGTCTTCTCCCCGAGCCTGCTCCCGATTCCTCGCCATCTGCAGGACAGGATGCACAGCCCTCGGCAAGCGATGCGGATATATTGAAATCCTGCCTCAACAGCCTGCTCGGAAAGACTGCTGCTGCGGGAGAAACCGAATCCACAGACGTTCAAGCGACATCTGTTCCTCAGGAAGCATCAGAGGAATCCACTCAACCTACGCAGAATGCTCAGGCAGACACTGCGAAGGCAGTGCAGGAAACTCAAGAAGCTCCGGCTGATGCAGCTGAACCGACGCAGGAAACTCAGGAAGTTCCGACTAATGCGACTCCAGAGGCTCCGGCTGATGCTGCTGAGCCGACGCAGGCTATTGAAGACAAAAAGGAAGATACCGAAAAGCCTGAACCCCCTCGGCCATCTCATGGCCGAAAAGCTTCAAAATCGAAAAAATCCAGAAAGAAATAATTCTCCAAAGCTGTGTCATTCAGCCATAATGCTTAACCCGGTTTTATAAAGGAAACTAAGTATGAACGCAGGTAAAGGTCTGATTGCAGGTGTTGTCATTCTCGTCTTCGTATTTCTGATCCTCTTTTTCGGTTCATTTTATACCGTTGATGAAGGTGAACGAGGGGTATTGCTGACGAATGGCCGCGTAACGAGCGTCGAAAGTTCAGGTCTGCATCTGAAAATACCCATGTTCCAATCGGTCACCAAGATGTCGACCCGAACGCAGACCGTTCGCGGCGCAGCACTGGCAATGTATTCTTACGACCAGCAGATCGCCGAACTCGTCATTTCGGTAACGTATCACATTGCGCCCGAAAAGATTCAGGAAGTCTATACGCGATTTGGTCAGGATGGCATCATAAGCCAGGCAGTCTGGCCGCGCGTTGCTGAAGTTTCCAAAACCGTTTTTGGCCAGTTTACTGCTGCTCGCGCAATTCAGGAACGCGACAAGCTCAATGAAAACATGAACGCTGAGATCAAAGATGCCCTTCGGGATGTTCCTGTCGTCATTGAGAATATCCAGATAGAAAATGTCGACTTCAGCGATACCTACGAAAGAGCCGTCGAAGAAGCAGCCAAGGCCAAAGCCGACGTCGAAAGAGCCAAGAGCGAACTGGCCCGTGTCGAGCAGGAAGCCCAGCAAAAAGTAAAGAATGCAGAAGCCGAAGCCGGCGCCATGAAAGCCAGAGCCGAAGCTGAAGCCTACAGTATTCAGAAACGCGCCGATGCCGATGCCTACAGCACCAAGGTCAGAGGCGAAGCCGAAGCTGAAGCCATCCGCCTTCGCTGCGAGGCTTTGAGAAACAATCCTGACTTAATCAAACTCACTCAGGCCGAACAGTGGAACGGCGTCCTTCCGACGACGATGGTTCCCGGCTCTGCCGTGCCTTTTCTTGGCATTAAATAATTAACGCCCCCGCAGCGCTCGGCATTTGACTTTGAATGCCCGATCGCATGCCCAAAGGGCACGATGCCCGCAGCCCGGGGTAGAGGCGCCGCCTTTGCCCCCGGCAAAACAATATCCATGGATGGGAACCTGATATAATCCTCAATAAGAATACAACATCATCATACCTGCAACCATAAGGAATAGATCATGCGAGTATTACTTAAACTGTCGGGAGAAGTTCTTGGAGGTGCGCATGGAACCGGTCTGGATGCGTCCACATTGACGCATTTTGCGACGATTCTGGGCAAGATTTCCCAAAAACATGAGCTGGCCATTGTAACTGGCGGCGGCAACATCATGCGCGGCAAAATGACCAAAGGACTCGATCGTTCCAAGGCGGACCAGATTGGAATGATGGCAACCTGCATCAACTGCATGACACTTGAACAGTACCTGATTGCCAATGGTTCATCTGCCTGCGCCATGAGCAGTGTTCCCTCGCTGGCAAGGCATTACGACATCTGGGAAGCCAGAAAACTGCTCTCGGAAAAAACGATCATCCTGATCGCCGGCGGCACTTCAAATCCTTATTTTACAACAGATTCTGCTGCTGCTTTGAGAGCCCTTGAGCTCAAATGCGACGTCCTCGTCAAAGCCACAAAAGTCGACGGCGTCTATGACTCGGATCCGGCCAAAAATGCCAATGCCAAACGCTTTGACAAAATTACATTCGATGAAGCCATTAACCGGAACCTCGGAGTCATGGATTTGACAGCCATGATTCTCTGCAAGGAAAATGGTCTGAAAGTCCGCGTATGCGCTGCCGACAAACTCTCGGCTTTCGAAGGCATACTCAATGGCAGCGCACGCTCGACACTGGTGGAATAATAAAGAAGAGGCACAGCGTATGGCAGCTCCGACAGAGCTGCCATAGCAGTGCCATGCGCTGCCGTAGTGGCCGAAGGGCACAAGGCGCGCCCCAAAAGTCATCAAAATTTCAACATATCACCTGATCTTTCGCTCAATTTGCGCTATGCATACACCGTATTGATATGGGCAAAGGAGGATATGCCATGAAGTATTCCATGAAGCTCTTTTTCTTCGCATTTATCGTGCTGGGGCTGCAGGCCTGCTCGGATGAAAATGTTGCCTCCGGCAAGGGAAATCAGCAAAATTGCGATCCTGACGACGAAGATTGCACAACACCTCCCGACGATGAAGAATGTCCCAATTCCTGCAAGATCGGAAAGAAAAAATGTTCCAAAGATGGAAAACTCCTGGTTTGCTACTATGCCGACGATTCAGATTGTCCCGATTATCAGGAATTTGAATGCAAAGAGGATGAAATTTGTCAAAAGGGCGAATGCGTAAAAAAAACGGGTACGGATGATGAGAAGGATCCTCCTGAGGATAAGAAGGATCCTCCCGAAGAGGACTGTACTGACCAATGTGATCATGAAGGCGACAAGACCTGCCCCGAACTGGAAACGGGAGAAGCCGCATGGAGCATCTGCGGCCAGTTCGATGATGATTCATGTCTGGAATGGTCAGAACCCAAGCTATGTGCCGAAAATGAGACATGCAATGACGGTATTTGTACCCCTGCGGATGATCAGACCTGCAAGGATGAATGCCCGGAAAATCTGTTCTATGAATGCGCGGAAAACGGATATCACTGGTGTTCGGACTTCGATGGAGACGGATGTCTGGAATGGAATGAAATCACGCCCTGTCCGGATGGCTGCAATGAAGGAAAATGCACGTGCAACAATGAATGTAATGAAGCCAACAAAAAAGAATGCAGCGGCAATGGTTTTCATGTCTGTACTGAGCAAACGGACGGCTGTCTGAAATGGTCCGAAATCACAGCATGCCCCAATACCTGTCAGGAAGGCAGCTGCGTTTGCGAACATCAATGCGAGGATGGCAAACAGCAATGCAGCGGCGAAGGCTATGTCAGCTGCATGACCAATGATCAGGGATGCCGGGTTTGGTCGACGACGGTTACGCCCTGCGAAAATGGCTGCGAAAATGGGGAATGCAAATCCGCCGTCGTCAAGGCACCGACGCGTTATCCGGGAGATCAGCTGCTGTCTCCCGTCACGGAATACTCCGTTCAGAAGATGAAGGAAATCATGGCCAAAAATAATGGACGCGCCGGCAATGTTTTTGCTAAAATCGGCGACTCCCATTTTGCACCCTACTCCCTGTTTATGTATTGTTTTGCCAAAAATAGCGTAAATCTAGGCGATGCAACTTTCCTGCAAAAAGTCATTGATACATTCAAGGGAGGCAATCCCAATCCGTTTTCGCGCGATTCCGAATCCGCTGTCGTCGGCAAAACAGCCAAGTGGGCCAATGACGGCGGTTATATTACCAAAGAGATTTCCAAGATGAATCCGCGCTTTGCCTTTATTGGCTACGGCACGAATGATATGGGGGCATACAGTAACAACGACGGCTGGTTCACGTCGCTCGAAAACTATTATAACCAGTACAAAAAGTCCCTCAGCACCATAATCAATGCCGGCGTCATTCCTATGGTCGTCGGCACGGGACTGCGAAATGATTACACCAATCTCGGTGACCATGCCCCGAGACACTTTGTTCCGGTATTCAATGCAGTCAACCGGGGACTCGCCGAGTATTACCAGATTCCCTACTTCAATCTGGCACTTGCGATGAAAGACCTGAAAAATTACGGGGTAACCACAAAAGACAATGTGCATCATAATTCCTCCGGAGAACCCTGCAATTTCACCGGCGATAACATGAAATACGGCGCGAATGCCCGCAACCGGTACTCCATCGAAATGCTCCACAAAGCCTGGAGTGCCGTCATCCAGAACGAACCCGCGCCCGACACTGTCATTCCATTCGAAGGCACAGGAAAAAAAGCCGATCCCTACAAAATTACGAGCATTCCCTACACGCACAACCACACGACAGTAGGGGGTGAAAACAATTACTCGACTTACATCTGCAGAGATCTCAGTGAAAAAGGTCCTGAAATCATCTATCAGCTGAATGTTACGCAAAAGATGAGGATCAGGGCTTTCGTCGTCTCGTCCAGTGGTCACGACATGGATATCTATCTAAAGAATACGCTCGACGACAATTCATGTGCGACGCGCGGCGATCACTGGGTCGAATCCGAACTTTCGCCGGGCACCTACTACTTTGTCGTGGATACATTCGGAGAAGACGCCAGCAAGGCGGGGGAATATTTGTTCGGCATCGTCGAATGTGATTCAGATGACAAGACGTGCGGCAAAACAACACAAGGCGGTTAATCCCGATATGAAAATATACCTAATAGGCATTGCTGGTGCCGGAATGCACAGTCTGGCACTCTATCTTTCGGATGCCGGTCATCAGATAAGCGGCAGCGACCCCGGGGCAAGCGAACAAACCTGTGAATTCTGGCAAAAACGCGGCTGTCTGGTTCACCGGGAACAAAAAGCAGAAAATATCACAGGTGCAGACCTGGTGATTTATTCTGCTGCGATTCCTGCATCCAATCCCGAACGTCTTGCTGCCGAAAAGATGGGCATTGCGTGCAGCCGCGGCGAAGCACTCGCACGCTTTGCCAATGCTCACAAAGGCAGTATTGCTGTCTGCGGCACGCATGGAAAAGGTACGACAGCTGGAGCCATTCTGCATGTTCTTAAAAAAGCCGGAACTGCCGTCAGCGATATTCTGGGGGCCGTCCCCATCGGCTGTCATCAGCCTTCCCTGTTTACACCGAATGCCGATTATCTCGTCTGCGAAGTGGATGAATCCGACAAGACCAACCAGTATCACCGGCCTCAGTTCCTGCTCATCAACAACGTCGAAGAAGATCACCTGAACGTCTACCGGGATCTTGATGACATTGCCGAATCGTTTGCCAGCCACGTGCGCGCATGTCTTGCTTCCGGCACTCGCGTCATCATCCATTATGCCGGCATCGGCGCGCCAAAACTCTATGCATGTCTGAAGGATTGTCCCGAAATCGACTGGATTTGCCAGGAAGGAGAGCTAGAATCACCGGCCATGGCCATTTCCGTTGGCGAACCGGATGACAAAGGACGATGTCTTCTGACGATTCGCGAAGCAACGGGAATGATTTACCAAATCCTCCCCGCAATCGGAGGGCGTGCGAATGCCCAGAATCTGGCCTCTGCCGCCTGCGTTGCACGCACCATCGGCCTCGCTCCCGAAACGATTGCCAATGCTCTGGCCAGTTATCAGGGACTTAATGACAGGTGTCAAATCCAGCAATACGGCCAGTATCAGCTCGTTACGGATTATGCCAGTCACCCGACCTGCGTTCAGAATGATATTTCGTGGATTCGAAACAAATCCAATCGAATTGTCGTCATCTACCATCCCTACCGCTATTCCCTCATGAAATGCCACTGGACAGCACTTGCCCTCGCGCTTTCTGCCGCCGATGTCGTTCTGCTCGCGCCTATGGATGGCGCCGGTGAACAACCGATCGAAGGTCTGAACAGCGAAGATCTGGCCCACAGGATCAGCCTCAATAACCCCAACTGCAAAGCCGTCGCATTTCCTTCTTTCGATGCGCTCGAAGAAACTGCTCAACGAACGATCCAGCCGGGCGACAGCCTCCTCATTTTCGGCGGCGGATCACTCTTCGATCTCGGCAGGCGCATCGTCAGTTAACAAAATGGAGAATTGATGAGCATCATCCACGTTCTGCCTCAGGCACTAAGCAATCAGCTCGCTGCCGGTGAAGTCCTCGAAAGAGCCGCCAGCGCCATCAAGGAACTCATCGAAAATTCTCTGGATGCGGGCGCTGATTCCATCGAAATCGAAGTGGAGGACGGCGGTAAAAAGCGCCTGTCCGTCTGCGACAATGGATGCGGAATGACCCAGGAAGACGCAAAACTCTGCGTCCTGCGGCATGCGACATCAAAGATCCATACGACGGATGATCTGGCCGCCATCGCCACGATGGGCTTCCGCGGCGAAGCACTTGCCTCGATGGCCGCAGTTTCCCGCATGACCATTACGACGCAGCGCCCCGAAGATGAGATGGGAACATTTCTGCGTATCGAAGGTTCCGAAATCATCGATTGCCGCGAAACTGCTGCACCATCCGGCACCCAAATCGTCATCGAAGACCTCTTCTTCAACACCCCGGCACGCCTGAAATTCCTCAAAACCACAGCGACTGAGGTACGGCGCATATACGAAGTCATCGAGCAATTTGCCCTCTCCTGTCCCGAAGTTCGCTGGAAACTCACCATCGACGGAAGAGTCAAATGCGACTGGCCTTCCCACAATTCCCTGCAGGACAGAGCTCTGGCTGTATTTGGACGTTCCCTCTACGATAACCTGTATCCCATCGATTACACCGTACTCGGGGATGTCACTGTCGATGGCCTGTTCTGCTCCCCCGATTACTCACAATCCAGCAGCGGACGCATCTTTACCTATATCAATCACCGCGTCGTCAAAGACAAAACCATTCAGTCCGCCATCAATCAGGCATACCGGGAATTCCTGCACGGCAAACTGCCATGCGTCGTTTTGTTCCTGACGATCCCCCTCGATCAGGTCGACGTCAACGTCCATCCAACCAAACATGAAGTTCGCTTCCAGACGCCCGACAACGTCTTCAAAGCCGTTTACCGCGCTCTGCGCCAATCTCTCGAAAAGACCCCATGGATTCAGTCACAGAGTCTGAATTTCCCCCCTACAAAACAGTATTTGGACATGATGCCGACGGAATCCTTCCGCTCACCCGAAGACAATATGCATCGGGTTCTTGGTCTTGCCTCGCAACATCCGTCAGCACCGATAAACGCCCGACGTGCTGAACCGGAATCGATGCCTCCGGCATCGGAATCCCGGACAAGTGCTCCAGAACTTGATGTCTTTGAACTGCCCCCAAAAACTGAAAATCCGAACATCCAACGCGAATCCATATCCAATTACTTCGAACAGGCGCCAACAGACAGGCCGCCGCTTCGCCTTACGCCTGCACAGCTGCGCAGCGAAATCTGCAACGAACCGGAACCGAGTCTGCCCCTTGAACCCAGCGAATCCCATGGATACTTTTCGAGTCTCAGATACATCGGACAACATGCCCTGACATACCTGATCTGCGCCGATGGCGATTCCATCGTCATCATCGATCAGCATGCAGCCCACGAAAGAATCAATTTCGAGCGTCTCAAGCGCGTGGCAGACGACGTACTCCCTGCGGCTTCCCAGGGTTTGCTGTTCCCGCTGCTGCTTCAGCTCGATACCCGGTTGTCCGATATTCTTACCGAATACATGGATTTCTTCGAAAAACTCGGATTCCAGATCGACGAACTCGGCAACCATGCCCACGCCCTCCGCGCGGTTCCCGAATGCCTCGTCAACTATGACTATACCGCGCTCATACGCGATGCCCTCATTGATCTCGGCGACAGCGGGCGCGCAAATCAGTTCGAAGATATTCGCGACAACATACTCGCCACCATGGCGTGCCACAGTTCCATCCGTTCGGGCCAAAAACTCTCTCCCGAAGAGGTCCGGGAACTTTTCAGACAAATGGACGCCACCGGATTTCGTTCCAATTGTCCCCATGGACGACCGGTACACTTTGTTCTCTCAATCTCCGAACTCGAAAAGAGATTCCTTCGTACAGGCTATTCGGGACTGCATTAAACAAGTACAAAAAAAGCGCCATCTCTGGCGCTTTTTTATGGCTGTTGCATTATTGCTTGGCCCTCTCTTCTCGTTCCTGCTTCGCTTTCATGCGTTTTGCATGTTCTCTGTTAAAGAAATCCTCATTAATCTTGAGAGTTCCCTTTGCGCTGGCCTCTTCAATCTTCTGCTGAACCCAAAGTCCATACGGCCCTCTAAAATTGAGTACCCCATCAAACGCACCGACGAGTTCAAGCGTCTTTTCGGCGAGTGCTTCTTCGCGCATCGATTTGGCGACAACATTGAATGCATCACGGCTCGCCTCTTTCTTTTCGACGACGCGAACGACAAATGTATCCTGGCCGACTTTGTAGGATTTGGAGAGCATCGTCCCGGAAGCGGCCCCGCGAATATCGCGGGCGAGATCATCACTCACACCAACGCCCAAAACAAAATTCGAATTCGTCGGCACGTCCTGAACCGTCGATGCACGAACGCGCGATGATTCCGGAACGATGGGCAGTTCCGTCGGAATCGGAACCAACTGAGCTTCCGCCGAATCCGCAGCCGAACCGTCTGCAGCCGCATCCGCCTGATTCGCAGCATTTTCATCCACCGCACCAACCGGAGCCATCGGCTGCTCCGCCAGAACATTCGCATAAAGCGTTGAATTCAACGCCTCCTCGAGCGTTTTGCCCTGATTGACCAAACCAATAATACCGGTCATGACCTCATCGGTTCGATTCTGAATACGACGATCATCGAGAATCTTCTGAGCAATTGAATGTTTGACGTCATCCAGAGGAGTCACGTTCTTTTCGGTCTGCTCGAGAACCTTGCCAATCACATAGCGATCCGAAAGCTCTGCCGTAAAAAGATCTCCGACCTTTTTGCCTTCCAGAGCAGTCTGGATCTCCTTTGCCATAATACCGACATCCAGAAGCCCGCTCACACCCTTGAGCTCCTTGTCTTCTGACTCATCGTAGTCCGTAAATGCCTGTGCAAAGTCAAGATTCTTATCAAACACCTGGGCCTTGGCAATATTAAACCTTCCCTCTGCCTGCATGGTTTTGGACGTCTGAGCACCCGGATTCGTCAGCTTCGAAAAATTCTTCTGAATCACGATCTGATGCAGCTTCGCCTTCGGCGGCGTCGTGTAATCCCCAAGATGCTCATTATAGTAGTTCTTAATATCCTCGGCACCGACAGTCTCGAAAGCCGTGATTTCTTCCTCCGAGAGCGGCTTAAAGGTTGCCCTCACAGCATCTGCCGTCAATTGAACGACCTCAATCGTCGCCGATGCATTATCACGGGCATAACTCTGCCACAACGTTTCATCCGAAACACTGATCGAAGACGCCATCAAAAGCATATACCGCCGCGCAAGCAATTCCTCGCGTTTGTAATTCTCATAATCGCGGGTCGACATGCCATACCGGCTCAATGCCTCACTATAATTGCGCTGAGAAAACTTATTCTTGTGCAGGAAACCAAGCTTGAAAATATCCTCATTTCCATACTGCCAATCGCGGATATAATCGTTGAGCTCGTCATCGCTCACGCGCAGACCTGCATCACGCGCCGCATCTGCAAGCAAATAAACGACGCCTATGCCCTGAGCCACCGAACGTGCAAAAGACGCATAATCCGGAGAACTGAAAACGTTATCGTCGTAGTGCTGATAAATCATGCTCCTCAGCATTTCATTATTCACACTGTGACTTCCCACATTGACCAAATCCGTCGACGAACCGTTGGACTTGACGGAATCCATACTCGGAAGTCCGAACATAAAAATAAATACGACGATAATGGCCGCAAAAAGAACGATAATGAGCCAGGAATTCTTCTGGTCTCGCAAATCCTGAAGCATACTCAGCTTCTCCAGCAAATTAGTAATGACGCGTTCGCGATAATGTTAAAAAAAATCCCCCACAGGGGGCGTTACAATATATGGTTCGCCATCAAAAATACAAGTATTTTGGTTGTCATGGCTATTTGCTGCGCAAATACGCCACGACCTGTGCCGCTATTTGCAAGGCAAATACGCGGCACAACCATTTTATGTATTTTCCAGCCGCAGTCGATTGCCATCCAGACAAAGCATACTGATCAGTGCCGTTTTCTGTTCACCGCTCTCCATATCCTTGAGCGTCACCGTTCCGGCTGCAATCTCATCCTCGCCAAACACCGCAACATACCGTGCATGACGTTCATTCGCATACTTGAACTGCTTGGCAAGTTTATCGAATCCCGGATAAATCTCACACGAAAGTCCGAGTGAACGAACCTGGGATGAGAATGCAATCGCAGCATGGAGAGCCCCTGAAAACGCAGGTGCAACGACGACATCGACATCGCTCTGAACATCATCAAACATGCCGCGTTCCTGCATGATCACACAGATTCTTTCAAATCCCAGACTAATCCCAACCGCCGGAATATCGCGTCCCGAAAACATTCCAATCAGATGATCGTAACGCCCGCCGCCGGCAATGCTCGAATTCAATCCTTCCGCCTGAATCTCAAAGATCGCCCCCGTGTAATAGTTAAGGCCTCTGGCAAGTTCAGGACTGACGCGAATCTGCGGGGTATTGGCAAAATGATGCGATGCCCCCACAATCAGACGAAGCTCCGATACTGCCTGCAATGCCTCCGATTTATCGGCAAACAATGATTCGAGCGCATTGAGCGTCTCTTCATTGCTGTCCCTGGCCTGAATCAATTCGAGCAGCCGATGGGCACTTTCTTCTGCAATGCCGCGTTCCATCAACTCTTTCTGAACGCCTTCCACACCGATCTTGTCCAGCTTGTCAATGGCAGTGATTGCCGTCGTTTCCTGTTCAACTGAAATGCCGCAGACTTCGATCAGGGCCCTCAGAATGCGGCGATCATTCAGATGAATGCAGAGCGCATCAAACTTCAGTTCGGCAAAAACATCGCTCACCGCCTGAAGCAGAGCAATTTCGGGCATCGGGGCCGCAGCACCAATCATGTCGATGTCGCACTGATAAAACTCGCGAAACCGGCCATGCCCCGGACGATCTGCTCGATATACGGGCTGAATCTGATAGCGCTTAAAGACGCGGCCAATCTCATTCTGATGCATGGCCACAAACCTCGACAGAGGAACAGTCAGGTCGTAGCGCAATCCAAGATCACATTGCCCTGATGCAGCCTTGGCTCCGCGCATCAAAATCTTGAACAGAAGCTGATCGCCTTCTTCACCATACTTCCCCATCAGTGTTTCGATGTTCTCGATGGCCGGGGTTTCTATCGGCGAAAATCCATGTCGTTCATACACGCGGCGAATGGTATCCATCACCCGATATCTCTGCCTCATCTGCTCGGGCAAAAAATCACGGGTTCCTTTTGGTATTGCAGCTTTTAATGTGGCCATTGCATTTCCTGAAATCGGCAAAAAAAAAAGCGCATGCCGAAAATGACATGCGCCTCTGCATCCCAAAACCATGGGATGCATCCTTTCGGCAAAACTACACGCGGCGGCTGTAGTACTCAATGATGAGGTTGTCACGCAGATCCGTGATAGGAACATCTTCACGGGCTGGCGCATTGATCATCTTGGCCGTCTGTTTTTCAGCATCAAATTCAATGTAGCTGGGACGAGCCAGTGACGGCGTGGCAATGGAGTCCTGGATGACCTGGATCTTCTTGCTGCGTTCACGGAGAGAAATGACATCACCCTGGCGAACCTGGAAGCTGGGGATGTCTACTTTGCGGCCGTTCACCATGATGTGACCATGATTGACGAGCTGACGGGCAGCAGGAATCGTGGGGGCAAAGCCTGCGCGGAAAACGAAGTTGTCAAGACGGCTTTCAAGAAGCTGGATCAGACGAAGGCCCGTATCCAATTTGCTGCTGATAGCGGCTTTCATGTAAATAACAAACTGACGCTCACTCAGACCATAGTTCAGACGAACTTTCTGTTTCTCATCGAGATGCTCGCGATATTCGCTCACTTTACGACGATGATTGGCACCATGTTCACCAGGAGGATTCACACCTTCTGCTACGGTCTTGCGGGTCAAACCCGGAAGAGCACAACCAAAACGACGAAGAATTCTAACGCGCGGACCAGTGTAACGACTCATGAATTTTCCTTTTTTCTCTCAAATGCACAACAACGTGCGAATCCAAACCTCTGCGGCGCTCACCGCAACATCAATCCAAACGGATCGGAATGTCCTGACTACTTTATGACCGGATAATTCCACCCGGATAAAGCGGTCACAGCGAAATAAATGATCTTTAAAAGATCGACGCCTCTGTACTCATACAAAAGCGCGCGCGCCTATATACATTATTGACCGGTTTGTCAAGTAATATGCAATAAATCTACGTTCCAACCCACTTGAATTTCACTCACGGCAGTGGGCTTCAGATGTGGCGCCTCTCCCTGGCGTATCTGTTTTTGTACAGACGTATCGCGCCACATCTCTTTACGAATTATGCATTATGCATTTCGAATTATGCATTATGAATTATGCATTACGCATTCACTACTTAACATCGACAAGTCTGCGGGCAATCGTCCGCTTGTTGTTATCATCATCCGTCGCAATAATCTCGATCAGATGTTTACATTGATTGGTGTAACCTTCAAAAGAGAAGGTACCGCTGAAGCCAGTTTTTTTGCAATTGGCATAACCGACCCATGTGAGGCAAACATCCGGACGTTCCTCTCCATATTTGAGTTCGACCTCTTTTGTTTCGTCAATCCGGGCGACCACTTTTTTAACTTTCTTATTATCAAGTGCCCATCCAGAAATTTTGACATTACCACTGACACTTTCTGTGCCAGTCGGATTATCCAGCGAGCCAAAAGGCGGCAAACGCTTTTGAATTTCGGCGACTTTCTCGGCTATCGTGTCGTAATTGCCCAAAAAGAGATACACCCTCGTCTGAACGCTGCCATTTTTAGGCAATCCAAAATTCACACGCGAGCGTACAACATTGTAGCTTTTTGGATGATATTCACCAGAAAACTCGAGCACCCCATTTTCGTACAAAAGTCCGACACCATATTCTTTGCTGCTATTGACAAAGGCGACCCAGGGTTCTTCTGTTTTAAAAACAGTATTCGAAGCTGGAGTGACTTTCTTATTATTGGCCGTCATGAGCGTGCCGTAATCATCAAGGCCATGTCCGCCATAAGCCGAATAGAGCGTCGGGAATTCCTGGACATTGGCCCTGTGATCGAGTTCACCGATATTGTCGACCCTATAATATATTTCGGCTGTCAAAGCGTTGATAAAGCGGATGCGCTGTGTCATCCGTACATCGGATCTTTTATTCTTTTTGCTTTCATCTTTACAAATATCCACACCGCATGCCTTGGGATCCCCATTATCCCAATCGGGATTCCACTGGAGCGGAACGGTCACAGTTTCGAGAATACCGTCTTTGTTCGAGACGGATTCAACGCCAGAACCGATATTGCACACATTGCCGCCCTGAACCGGATTCCATCCGAGGTGTCTGTTCGATTCAGAGCAGAATGCCCCGGAATTGAGGCCAACTCCATCTTTCCAGCAGGAAGCCGTAGCTGCGCACCACTGACGAAGGCGAGAGAGATCGTAAATTGCGGCTTGAACTTCACGACCAGTGTCATTGGCGTCGATGGTATTGGTACTGTTCATCCCCGGTTTGCCATTGTCTTGTCCCCAAAAGATAATGCTGCCGCCCCACTCCTGCCGAACACCAATTTTGTACGGTTTAGTGGGGTGATAGATGTATTCATCGTGAAATCCACCATCTACGGTCGTCGACTCTGATTTTCCCTTTCCCTCATCCGAGAGCAGATGAATCATGCTGGGCTGTTCGGCATTGAATTTTTTGCAGACACATGCATTTTCACTGCAGGTTTGTGCAGAATCGCACGAAACCTCGACAAGTTCCTTGCAGCCGTCACCATCGGTATCCTTGCATTCCTTGTAACTATTATTACTGCCGCATGCTTCATTTTCAGTACAGGCATCCTTGCATGAATCGACCGGTTCAGAGAGCACGCATCCGCCGTCTTTGCAGATCTGATTCTCTTCACACGGAATGGGCTCCGACAATTCAGGACATCCATCGTTATCGGTGTCTTCGCACTTTCGATAGGAATGTTCATCTTCACATTCCCCTGCGCCGGAACAAGCGTTTTCACATTCTGGCAGCGTGGACACACATGCATCGCTTTGACAGACGGTATTCTCAGGACAGTCGGATTCCACCCATTCCATACAGCCAGTCTCAGGATTCTTCCGACACTCCCTGAGTGTCGAATCATCTGCACATTCCTTTCCATCTGAACATGCATCTTCACATTCAGGCTGCAGAGGAACGCATGCGTCTTCCTGACAGACGGTATTCTCCGGGCAAGTGGATTCAATCCATTCGGCACATCCTGACTCAGAATTGATCTGGCATGTCTTGAGGGTAGATTCATTCAGACATGACGCAGATTTGGGGCATTCCTTGTCACAGGATTGCTCTGCGGGCGGCTTTGTTTCCTTTCCGGAACCTTCCTGCGGATTATCTTCCCCACTTTGAGTGCTGTCCGAAGTGTCGGCAGTACCTGCTTTTCCGGATTCGTCCGAACACCCAAAACCAAGGAGAGCAAAGACACCAACAACACCAAGCCACGACAGTCGCATATCTCCTCCTCACAATCCAAAAAAATAATGCTGCAAACAGAGGCGAAGATGTGCGATGCCGAAATAAATGTCAAGGTTATGTTTAATCACAGTGGATATGCTGTGTACCAAAGAGTATGTCTTTCATTGCTCTGAGCTCCGGGAATGCATTCACAGCTCCAGGCTGAAAGCCTCCAGGCTCAGATTCTCAATGATTGGCGAACAAAATATCCACACTCGTATACAGATCTGCTGTCAAACGATGATTTATACAAACATCGCCCGGATTTCCTCTTCAATTTCCTCGACTGGACGTTTCAGGGAAATTGACAGTTCCTGGACAATCAGACCAATCCCGGTATCAAACAGACGACGCTGGCTAAAGCTCAAATCCTTGACATTCTTTAAATGATAGAGCTCACGAACGACGTCCGCAACATCCTGGAGGCAACAGCTGGCGAGCTTGTCATTCAGAATCCGCTGACGTTTTGTCCATGGAACAGCCTTGGAAGCAGGAGGCGGCTCCTTCAGAGAAGCAATGATTCGGTTCGCTTCTTCTGCCGATACGATGGGACGCAGCGCCCCCTTTTCGGCCTTTTCTGTCGCAATCGTCACACGACGCGGCGACTGTATCAATTCAAGAACATAAACCTGGGCACCGGGGCCAAAAAGCTCATTCGATTCGATAGCCACAATTTCGCCCACACCATGGCTCGGGTAAACGACCCGTTCACCAACCTGCCACTTTAAAAGGGCACTTTTTTTTACTTCACTGGATTTATTTTCAGTCATTCGTTTTTCCCCTTGACTTATTTAAGTTGAATGCATTAGTGCGCTTATTGGTCAACGAAACAAATTCGTTAACTATTCCGAATAAAAATTCAAAAAAAATTCCGGCAATTTCAAATCAATGCCGTTTATACCCCATCATGGGATAACTGCGCACTCAATGTAGCGCCATAAAAAGGCGTTTGTGTTTATAGCACCTTACGGATTTAAAATCCAGTGCATTCAGCCGTTCCAAACTTCTTTATTCCATACCCCGTATCATTGTATATTGCTCACTCTGATGAGGAAACGATTCATTCCCCAGCGGAAAAGTACAGACGTGTCGCGATACGTCTCTCAACCATTACCCATTACAGACGTGCGGCCCGCACGTCTCTCAACCACCAGCCATTCCCCAGGAAAAGTACAGACGTGTTGCGACACGTCTCTATCCTAACCCTAAAAACTCCAGGCCGCAGCATGTCCTCTCTCTCCTTTGATGAAGCCCAGAAACTCGTCGATAACTGGATCTCAAAATTCGAAGAAGGGTACTTTCCCCCACTCGTCCAACTCGCCAGACTCATCGAGGAACTCGGCGAACTATCGAGGGCCATCAGTCACCAGACCGGCGTCAAAATCCCAAAACAAAACGAAAATACGCACTCCGTCGAAGAGGAATTCGGAGATCTGCTCTTCCTCATGACATGCTTCGCAAATGCTCAAAATATCTCGATGAATGATGCATTCACACAGGCTTTGAACAAGATCGAATCCAGAGATACCTCGCGCTGGACACTCAAAAAGGATTTTAACCATGTCTAAAATAAAGAAACTTAAAAAAGCTAAATTTGCACTGCCAAGCCTCATCACACTCGGCTCAGTATTCTGCAGTTTTATGGCCATCGCCACCGTCATGGATGCCATGCGCTTGCAAGGTGATGCTCACCTTGATAAAATTTTCATTGCGGCATTGCTCATACTTGCCAGTATTGTATGCGATTTATTTGATGGAAAAGTCGCAAGAAAAACGGGAACCTCATCGAAATTCGGCATGGAACTCGACAGCCTCGCGGATGGCGTCAGCTTCGGCCTTGCCCCCGCTTTCGTCATGTACGGATTTATCCTGCATGAGGCCGGTATCTTCGGCATCATCGCATGTTTCCTGTATGTGAGCGGCACTCTCGTGCGACTGGCACGCTTTAACATCGAAGCGCCGGATGAAGGCGTACAAACGTATTTTAAAGGCATACCAGCTCCCGGCGGCGCAGCCACCATCGCAGCCATCGTCATGGCTGCCATTCATACCGGTTTTGAATTCAATACCCAATTCGAAATCAATACCCTGGGAGCCATTACCATTCTCATCGGTTTCCTCATGGTTTCGACCGTCAAATACAAGACACTCAAAGGCAAAAAAACCATTCACGACTGGATTTACATCGGCATCGGCGTCTCCTTTTTTGCTGCCATGTGCTTTGTACTGCACCCCACACAGGCATTCTTCCTGCTCGTCTGCTATTTCATCGGATTTGGCATGCTCAATACGGTCTATCTCAATTTAAAACACAGCCCTCGCAGACATTCACGCAAACGCCGCAAAACCATCGAAATGCAGGCCATCAAAGCGGATGATTCGGCCGCCGAAAGCGAAGAATCCACCAAAGATATCAAAGCCTCTGCTGACGATGCTGAATCCACCGATGATAAAACTGATAATTCCTCTGAAGACACAGATGATAAGACCAATAGTGAGGATTCTGATTTGAATTGATCCGCAGCTATTTCGGCCTGCGGCCTCAATACGCTTTGCGGCGCTCCGCTATCGCCAATGGCAATACGCGGAGCGTTTTTTATTTTAATAGAATTTACAGGATAATCTGCCATAATACTTGCGGGATAGAATTACTGTGTTTAAACGATGACTATTGTTTAAACAATGTGCATATGCAATATTCCAAAGCGTTTGTCTTTCGTTGCTCTGAGCTTATAACTTTGAGAATGCATTCACCTCTGAAAGCTATAAGTTCGTTCCATATCCACGCTCATATAACATAGCCCTAAACTTACCCAGAGACATCATCATGCGATTGCTTCACATTACCTCTATTGCCGTTTCGGCTCTCATTCTGCTCGGATGTTCTGATGAATCTGCCAAAGCAACTCAGGATGACCAAAATCCTTGTGAAGAGAGTTGTCCTCAATCCCCCTCATGTCAGGATGACTCCACGCTCAAAAAATGCGAGATCAATTCTGAGACAGGATGCGCAGAATGGATTGAATCATCATGCCCCAGGAATACAACCTGTCACAAGGGGGAATGCGTATCCGATGCAGAAAAGCCGGAATGTGAGAAAAAATGCGCCGAAAAAACTTCATGCGTGAATGACACAACACTGAAAACATGCCAGATCAATAAAAAAAACGGCTGCGTGGAATGGGTCGAATCCACTTGTCAGGAAGGCACATCCTGCAGTAAGGGCGCATGCCAATCTGCTCCGGAAAAATGTGAAAGGGAATGCCCCAAAGATGCCGAGTGCGTCAATGAATCGACGCTCAAAACCTGTCAACTCAACGAAGAAACGGGCTGCGTGGAATGGGTCGAATCCACTTGTCCTGAAAATACATCCTGCCTTGAGAATGAGTGCAAACCCACTCCGGAAGCGTGTGAAAAGGAATGCCCAAAAGAAGCCGTGTGCGTCAATGAATCGACGCTCAAAACTTGTCAATTCAACGAAGAAACAGGCTGTGCACAATGGGTTGAATCCACTTGTCCTGAAAATACATCCTGCAGCGAGGATGCATGCAAGCCGGAAGCTTGTGAAAAGGAATGCCCCGAAGATGCCGTGTGCGTCAATGAATCGACGCTCAAAACTTGTCAATTCAACGAAGAAACAGGCTGTGCACAATGGGTTGAATCCATTTGTCCTGAAAAAACATCCTGCAATAATGGGCTATGCGAACCGGTACAAACTTGCACTGACGCCTGCTCAAAGCCCAAATGTGCGAATGAACACGCATATCAAACATGTGAAAAAAATAAGGATGGCTGCATGGCGTTGTCAGAACCCATTGCATGCAAAGAGAATCAAATCTGCCAGGATGGCGCATGTATTCACGATGACAACATCTATCTCAAAAATCTGAAGCCGATCATGCAGCCGCTTTTCGACAACAAGCAAATGTCCGAAGAAACTGCCATGTTCATCAATGTTGGCGATACCGTACAAATGCTTTACAACGTTGATAACGTCGTCAAGCTGACATCGTATGATGGTTCAAAAGTCTATACGGGCGGCGTCGATTATGATGTGGTCAATGGCAAGCTCAAAACGCTGAACACGGCCATCCCGCACATCACCGATGCCAAGTATTATAATGTAGCAGAGACAATGCTCGTCACGGAACACAACGGCCAGCATGTCTATACCTATTGGGGTGAAGGCACCACGATGACCCAGTGGCAGGTCAAAGTGACCTACAACCATTCCGATACATGGAATGGCTTTAAGCAGCCCAGCTATAATGCAACTTTTGCCAAATTCATCCAGAAACTCAAAAATAAGGAAAACGTCAAAATCCTATTTTATGGGGACAGCATCACCTTCGGAGCCAATGCCAGCTATGTCGCCGGTGGAGGCTCACAGCATTCTTATTCGATGCTGTTTACCGAGGCTCTGGCCGATTTGTACGGCTATAAAGTCGAATACCAGGCAAGCGGTCTGCCCAATACATTCACCAATATGCCACCGACTTACAATCCATCCAATGCCCCGACGATTACTTACATAAACAATGCTGTCGGCGGCTGGACGATGGCAAAAGGTCAGGATCAATTCGAGAAGTATATTACCCCCTACGCCCAGGATTGCGATCTATTCATACTGGCCTTTGGCATGAACGACGGCGGAACGGATCTGACGGCACTCAATCAAATGGCAGTAAATATGATGACACGCATACAGCAGGTTTCGCCCAATGTCAGCGAAGTCGTCATGTCCACGATGCTGCCCAACCCCAAAGCACTCAACGGCTGGTATGCCAACCAGATCCATCAGGAAGGGACTTTTGCCAACGGAGTGATCAAAACGATGCAGGCCAAGAACGTCCCCATCGCACTGTGCCAGATGACCTCGATGAGCAAATCGATTCTCGAGCGTAAGGAATTTAAGGATTACACCGGCAACAACATCAATCACCCCAACGACTTCTTCTCGCGGGTTTATGCACAGACTCTCCTGCAGACCGTCATTGGCTATGAAAATATGAAATAACCGGCAATCCGCAGCATCGACAATGAATCCCAAATATTTTCCGCTCCTTTTGGCGCTATGCTTCAGTGCATGCGCCCCAGAACCCACATTCCAGGACGATCCCCTGTGCCCTTCGTGCATTCGGAAAGCCTGCCATGCTCCCGCACAGGATGATGCCTTTAAATCGCATTTCACCTCACTGTCAGCGGAAGAGCAGGCCCAAATCATCGCCATGATGGAGGCCGACGAAACCTGCTTTCAGTCACAGCCATGGATCCTCGATTTCAGATCATCCGCATACGAAAACTATGGACATGCTTTCTACAATACGGCACAGCCCATGCATAAAATCCGGGTACTCAGTGCCCTGGATGAAGTCCTGAATGATACCCCGAATCGCCCCGCAGCCCTGGCTTACCTCAAACACCACGCGGACCAATGGAAACAGGCCAATTGGGCTGCCGAAAAGCTCCAGGCGCTTCAGGAATTCCGGGAATCCGACGACATCTTCGCCCTCCTGGTTCGAACTGCCAATAAAGACCAGCTCGAAGAACTCGCTCAACTCGACTCAACCCCGGCCCGCGACGATGCCCTCATGTACCGCTGGCAGGATCTTTCGCAGGAAACCCAAAAACGTGCGCTCTCTGCATGGATTTCTGCAGCCTGGACGATGCAGAGCAGCGGCTCCTCACAATTGCCGCAATATCTGACGCTCGACTGGAAACGACGGCCATTCCCGCAGGGCGTTCCCAGTTTCATTGCAGTCCTTTCCCCGGAATCCATCAAAATCCAGAACAATGAAGTCAAACGCGGACAATGGTCCGCCGTGGACGCCTTCAAATGGGATCCCCTCACGGAGCCGGATTCCAGACATGCCCGAATCGACCTTCAGCCCTGGCTGACCTCGGCTGATTCCTACAAAATTTCGGCCAAAGCAACGCTCAATATCTGGTCGCCCGATACGCAGCCGGAGTGCTTCCGGAACCCCGAATCCTGTCAGGGTCAGCTCGTTCTGTCCGAACCCGTCGCTTTCGAACGCACCTACAAAGTCTTTGTCGGCGTCGAAACCGGGGCACCGCACCGCATCAAGAATGACAAGGAAAATGCAGCCACGACAAAAGCCGTGTCACTCAATATCTGCAGTGAGAAGACATGCCTGCCCCTATGGCAGAACGGTGCAGCCGCCAAACCAAAAGATTCCCTGTCGGTCGTTCAGGGCAAGGACTTCTATCTGAACATTTCGCTGGGCAATGCAGATCAGCCCGTCGCATCGCGACTCATGGCACGTACCGGCAACGGGAAGGTGTGGCGCGAAATCGCCACATTCTTCAGCTATGCACCACAAACGTTCGATGTCCCCGTCCGCAGCGATATTGAACTCGGCGAATTGTGTGGAAAACCGGGAAACTGCAAACTCGAACTCCAGCTCAGACCAAGCCTGAGAATGGCCAGACGTGACCCAAGAATTGCACGATACTGGGGAACGACGCTTGAACTCGGCACAATATCTCTCGACATACAGAATCAGACACCGGAACAAATCAGCGCCTCCGTTCAGGATGGATAGCTTTTTCTGTGTTCCCCCATCTCCCTTCTTCTTCAATTCGTGTTATACCGCTTGCGCTCAGATCACTTTTTTTGAGCGCTCCCACTCACTTATTTTCCAAATTCCCATGCCAGGAAGGATAAATCATGCAAATCATTGGAATTGATTACGACGATAAGGCTCTCCGCTGCGGACGCATTCAAAATGCTGACAAACCGGAATTCGTAAAACTCAAACAGTTTCCGGCCAACAACAAAGGTCTGAAATCACTCGATGCCTGGATCGACGAATGCTGTGCCAAAGATCATTCCTCCGTCCTCATCAGCCTCGTCGTCGATAATCAGCAGGGAGCATCTCTCGCCTATCGCTTCTACAACGCTGGTTTTGCCATTGCACCAATGACACTTGCCGGCATCCGCACCGAAATCCGCAAGGACAAGCTCCGCAGGCAAGCATCCGAAATCATCGCACAGAAAGCTTCCTCGTGGAAAATGCGCTGGACGCCGCTCTCAAGCCAGCTTCTGGAACTCCGTTCACATCTCATTGAACGCGAAATTTCACGCATCGAATGTCTCCACAATCAGGCCAAAAATCAGGTCTATGAAGCACAGGCTTTCGATTTTCTCATTCAGCTCACGCAGAATGCAGCCAATGCGCATGCCATCCAAATCGAAAACGCCGAAAAAGCCATCCTGGCGCTCATGGAAAAGGTTTCTGCATTCAAAACGGACTTTAATCTGCTCATGACCATCCCCGGCATGACCCAAATGGCAGCAGCAGCTCTCGTCTATGTCACACATGCATTCCCGGCTGATTCGGCTGAAAATATGGCGAGTATGCTCAAACTGCATGACGCCGCTGGATTCAGGGCCGAAAACTACCGCGCGCCGGAACTCAAAATCGCACGCATGGAACTTTATTGCGCAGCACAACAGGCTCAGCTCGTCATTCCCGGCCTGCGATCCCTCTCCGAACGCATGATCGCCTCCGGAAAATCCCTTCGCTGCACGCAGTTCGCCGCATGTCACAAACTCGCCAAAATGGCTTTCTCCATGATTAAAAACCAGAAAGCTTATCAGGAATAGCATCGTATGCCCGATTTGCCGTCCCTCGAAAATGCCCGCGCACTCGAACGTGCGTGGATGCGGAATCAGGCTCATCAAACAGCTTCGCCGCTGGATGATACAGCAAAATCGATCTTTTGCTATGCCATGCGGCTCGCTGCACTCCGTTCGATCCCATTCTCCGGAACGACTGCAGACCTCACCGACGATCTGAATTCATTCCGACTGAAACTGATCGACCTCATGGACAAATGCTCCGTTTCCGGATGGAAATTTCCGGATGATGATCGACTGCATGGCATCGGAACGCTCGCCTGGGAAGGCAATTGGCTGACGGCATCTCTTAAAAAAGTTTTGCCGGAAGTCTCCGGATTGCTCAAAACGACACTCGAACAGCTTTTTGAACATCATCCCGGTCTGGATGTTCACACGCTCCAGTCCGTACTCGCTCAAAAAAAACTCGTCCTCGCCCTGGGCGGCGGCGGCGGAACCGGTTTCGTCCATCTGTGCCTCTTCCAGTGGCTCGAAGAACTCGGAATCCGTCCATCCCTCATCACGGGCACATCGATCGGAGCCCTGCTGGGATATGTCAGGGCAATGCAGGAAAAATACGACGCCGCCCTGACCATCCTCAAACTCCCCGGACTGTGGCAGCTCACGCGCAGCCTCAGTCCATGCTTTGGCACCGGCAAACACGGTCTCATCGGCATGTGCCGAATCGACCTGAGCACTGTATTCTGTAATGTTGCGCGCAGTTTTGGATGGACGATTTCGCCATCATTCAATGAGCTCAAAATTCCATTCGGATGCGTCGCCTCCGGTATCCTGCTCAAAACAGGCATCGTCGAAACGCTCGAAACGGGGTCAAACCCCATTCTGTCCCTCCTCCAGCTCACAAAATTCTCCTGGAACCGGGCCATGCTGCACGCGGCACACATCGCCAGTGCCCTCACGAGCCACCAGGCCGTCATTCCCGTCACCTTCGGATTCGATCCACAGACCGCCCCCATGTCCACGGTCGATGCCATCTCATTTTCCATGCTCGTACCCGGTGTACTCAACTTCGAACTGCCGAAGCATCATTACAAAAGCCAGGAAATCCTGAATAACATCTTCAAGCGCGACCACCTGTACCGCCTGTGCGACGGCGGCCTGGCATCCAATGTACCCGTTCGTGCCGCAGTTCAGACCATGCAAAGCAAAATCGGTCACGAAAACGCATATATCCTCGGCATCGACGTCTTTGCTCCGCAGCCGACAGACGGCATCTTCTTCCCGCTCCAGCAAATCGCCAATGCAAACGCCATCGTTGATGCGACATTTGCCGACGCCTTTGTGCGCCTGAAGTATCTCCTCAGCCCCATGAACCTGACGCCTTCGCTGCTGCATCTCAAATGGCTCAATGCCAGATTTAAAAAGTCATTCGCTCCCGAAATGCAAATCATCGAATATGCGATGAAACCACTCGTTCCGCTGACTGCCCTCAATCTGAATATCTTTTAGCGGCGCAGGCTACCGGCCTGCGAGCCGGTACGCCTTGCGCATCGCCGCTATTGGCTGCGCCAATACGCGTCGATTGCCTCTTGGATAGCACCTGCGGGAACATCAACGCCAGCGATATACGGCATCCGGCGCATCAAAATAGAGTTTGGGCCCAATCTGAATAAAGCCCGTCACCGACCACGGAAGCGGTACCTGAGCTTTTCTGCGGCCCGTCGATCTGTCCAAAACGATGACGGCCCTCTCGAGCAGCAGATAAATCATATCGCCGTACGAAAAGGCATCGCGAACATCCGAGACCGTGCGAAACTTCCACAGCGGTTTGTTCTGCCCAACATCATAGGCCAGAATGTAGCCCCCGACCTCCGAAAACAGCAGCGTATCCTGCTGACCGCAATGAATAAACCCGGACTCCAGAACGCCGGCTTTCCAGTCGAACGAATTGCTGTCGAGATTCCACGAAACGAACTGCCCGGGCCCCGTCATAAAAATCAACCGATTCCGAAGCTGGCAGAACTGACGCACACGAAGCCTGGGGGATGTCTGAATGCGCTGCGAATAAAGCAGTTCACCCGCACGCGAAATCGCAAAAATCGCCTGATCATTCGCAAAAACGACCTGTTTGTCATCAAACGCAATTCCTCTCAACGCACCGGGAAAGCGTTTGCTTTGCCATCGAATCAGACCAGTCCGGCGATCCAGACACTGAATCTCTACCCCTCGATTCTGTATGGAATCCCCACGGGTATAAAGGCAAACCAAGTCATCATCGACATGGAGTTCGAGATCTCCGGGCCGTATGCCATCCGAAAATGAAAGCTGTGATTTCCAGGCCTGTTCCGATCGAACCGGCTGATAATAGAGCGCCATCCGAACCGGCGTTTCCCCCGAAACCACAAAGGTTGCCTCCCGCGTACACACCATATCTATAATGTTGGAAATTTCCAGCCTCTGCGGCGGTGAATAGGGAGACAGAATCTGGCGAAGGCTCAGCCCCTGAACGTCGTCCTTCGAAAGCAGACAGCCTGACGGATAATAATGATGGGCTTCTGAGCGAATCACCTCAAGCCCGCTGTCCAGAATCTGAGCCGAAAGCCCCTGCGTTCGAAGCCACTGTGCCGTTTCATCCGAAGAAATCACAGTCAGTGTCGGAAAAGACTGCCCCAGCTTTTGCCAGAATACCGTATTGACGCTGTTCTCATTCGCTACCGCGACCTCATCCTGATAATCCAGTTTCCAGCCATTCCACGAAGCCTTCATCCCCTGTGGGGCAGAAAAACTCATTGAAAACGAAAACTTCAGTTCCGCTCTCTGAGCCGCCGTTTTCGAAGCCTTTTTCAGGCGCAATATCTGACGCTTAAACTCCACATTCAGGCGGCTGCTGCACTTTTCCCGGCCATCAGCTGACGATGACTTATTCAATTCCCAGGGTTCTGGCGCATGGGACGTCAAAATACTCCAGATGCGATCTTCAATATCATCCTGAAGTTTCTTGTTCATCCCCTTGATTGCTATGCTGACCCGGACGCACTGAGGCTCAGAAACCGCCGAAAACTGACTCAGAGTCATGCGCTCCGGCTTGAACTCAACCGCATTCGTCTCCTGCAGAATACCAGACAAATCAATGACTTTATGCCTGGGTTCCTCTTTGGGAACCGCCTCGGGCAAAGGAACTTCCGATACCTTGGTATACTGGGAAATATTCTGAGATACCTTTTCGATATCATACTGGGGCTGCGCCTTTTGATGACGTGTCGGCCTCTCTTTGCAGCCGCAAAACAGAATAATAATCAGAAAAAAATACCAGACATGCCGCATGAAACGAGTTCAACTCCCCCAACGAATAATCAGGTTCTGTTATATACGAGTGTGGATAGTTCGTTCGTGAACATTTGCAATTCCGGACCTGAAGCATAGTGCTTGGAGCTTGGAGCAGTGAATGCATTCTCAATGCTCAAAGTCAGAGCAATGAAAGACATATTCTTTGGAACATTGCATATCCACGCTGGTTAAACATAGCCAATAATTATACTGCTGCAATAAATTAAGAATCGATGCCGGACATCCGGCGCAATTACAGGATTGAACCCCCTGATTAAAGGGTGTATTGGAATCCACGCTTGTTTTCAAGCAGAACAAAACAAACAAAAAAGTATGTCCGAACAAAAACCCAAATTCATCATTATTGCAAGAAAACCAGTCAGCAAACCATCTCTCGGTGCAGTATCCTCGCAGCTCAAATCCAAGGGCGTTTACACGTGCAAAAACCATCCGCACAATGAGGCTTATTGCCTGTGCGCAAAATGCGGTGCCCTGCTGTGTTCCTCATGCAGTCTGCAGATAGGCGGAAGGCGGTATTGCGAAACATGCCTGTTTCAGGATGAAAATCTGTACGAAAAGTTCGAATCAGAACTCATTAGTATTCCTCAGGAAACGACCAAATCATTTGCAGCCCCCCAAAAAGTCAGTCAGCTTCCCAAAGCCATCGCCAATATGGTCAGCGATTCTGTCACCTTCTTCAAAACAGCAAAGAATTCCTCCTTTGCGTTAACATTCTGTGCTGCAGCAATCGCTCTGATTCCCAATGCGATCGTTTTGGTGACGGTTCGCCGCGACGCGCTCCTTCCACAAACAGAACAGTTCAAACCTTTTGCGGATTTTATAGGACAACTGAACACACCGACGCTCATTGGCGCCGCCATCGTCACGATACCGATTCAAATTCTGCTGCTCGACTTCGTCTTCGATACCTGCCTGCGCATCATTGCAAAATCCCAAATGTCGTTCAGGGAATCGGCTTCGACACTGCATTTCTGTATTCTCCCGCTCGTATTCTCCGTCTTCGGCACCTGGTTTGATCTGCAGTTCATCACGTTTTGTGCGCTCTGCTTCATGATCATACTGGCGACGACGGCCATTCGTGTAACGACCAACTGCAATCTGCTGCGCGGGGTACTGGCCAACATTGCTTTCATTTTCTTCAGCACACTGCTGGGTATTCTCTGATCACCCCAGACCGGCACGAGCGTATGCCGTAAGGCATAGCGAGTGCGCCTTGCGTATGCCGTAAGGCATAGCAAGGCTGCAAAGAAAAAGATCAAAGGCTGTCGCCAAAATCTTCACGGAACTTGCGAACCAAATCGTTCTGCCAATTGCCGATGGGCGCCAGACGACCAAAGAAAAAGCGCAAAACCTTGGGTTCCTCAACCCAGCTCAGGCCACCGATGAGTTCGCGATTGTCGTAGAGCCATTTGACGCGGTCCGCACAATACTTAATCTGAGAAAGTGTAAATACGCGGCGCGGAACTGCCAGACGCAGCAATTCCAGCGCAGCATAGCGTTCAGTACCATCCGGTTCGCGCTGCTCAGAAATCGAACCGCGCTCCATTCCACGAATTCCGCCGGCAATATAGAGCGCAGAAGCCAGTGCACCCGCCGGATACTGACAGGAAGGAATCCTCCCCTCGAGGAATGCAGTCGCATTGATGTGCGCCCCCAATCCACCAGCCGGCTCAATCATCGGAACGCCATAATCCACGAGCTCACGCACGAGAGCTTCGATAAATATCGGCCCCTGGGATATAATCTCCATATCGAGCGTCTCGTACAGTCCCTGGGACATTGCCTCCATCGAACGGACTTCCATGCCGCCGTAGGTCAGAAATCCTTCATAGAGCGGAACGTATTCCATCAGCTCACGATAAATGTTTTCGTGCATCGTAATGATCGCACCGCCGCGGCTGAATCCGAGCTTGCGGCTCGAAAAATAAATGATATCGGCAGCCGCTGCAAGCTGATGCATGATATCTTTGATGGGCACATCCCGATATCCCGGCTCACGCGTCTTGATAAAGTACAGATTATCCTGCAGAAGCGAGGCATCAATGACGGAACGAATGCCCTCACGCCTGCAAAGATTCAGGACTTCGAGCATATTCGACATCGAAATGGGCTGACCGCCAATCAAATTTGTTCCCGTTTCTATGCGGATAAAAGCAATATCCTGCTTGCGCTCAGCCACCAGCTTTTTAAGACGGTCGATATCGAAATTTCCCTTAAACGGCATATCATTGACCGGCTCAAGCCCCTTTTCCGTCACCAGCTCCACGACTTCGCCGCCGACTCGCGTAATATGAGCCTTGGCCGTCGTAAAGTGAAAATTCATCGGACAAATCATGCCCGGCTTGACATAAGCCTCTGCCAGAATATTTTCGCATGCACGCCCCTGATGTGCAGGCAAAAAATAAGGCGTTCCAAAAACATCCAGCAATGCTTCCTTGAGCCGGTTGCAGGTTTCGCTGCCGGCATATGCATCATCTGCACGAAGCATCGCCGACTGCTGCAGATCAGACATTGCATTGACCCCGGAATCGGTCAGCATGTCCATAAAAACGTCCTTATTCTGAAGCAAAAACGTGTTGTTGCCTGCCTCATTGATCAAACGCACGCGTTCCTCAACCGGCGGAAGCCATAATTTCTGAACGATGCGCACTTTGTGCATCTCAAGAGGAACCTGTTGATCTTGTTTATAAAATTTTACAGTCATGACATGCCTTTTTTTCAATTTTAAACTTATTACAAACTCCAGGCAGCATGCTGCCTGATATGTGACTATTCCAATTGCGCAGAGAAACACAAGAATAAACTTTCAGTTATACATAAACGACCTCGCCCTCAGCCGACTATCCATACGCATTCAACACACGACTAAAGCATACGGATAACAATGCCCCCACGCCAGCATCCCGACACTTCATAAAAAACATCCGATTATTCAGTAACTTCTTATTTTTTTATACACATGAGTTGACTTTCTCCCGGAACTTTTGCTAGGCAGTATGATTAAGGAGTTTTTAATATAACTAACTGGGTTATTATTAGGAGGTACTTATGATAAAAAATGATCTAATTGATGCGGTTCGAAGAGAAATAGGTGGCGTTAGTTCCCGTGAAGTATGGACTTACATCACATTTATCCTGGACGAAATCACAGCATCCCTTGAACGTGGCGAATCCGTAAAAATTACGAACTTTGGCGTTTTTGAAATCCATAACAAAAAAGAACGTATTGGGCGCAATCCCAAAACGCTCGAAGAAGCCGTTATCTCGGCAAGGAAAGTCGTACGTTTTCGAATGAGCAAAAATGTTTTTGACATACTGAATGCTGATGAATTCGACATGATCCCCAGCGAAATCACAGACTTTCCTGACGAAATCACAGACTTTCCTGACGAAATCACAGACTTCCCAGACGATGAAACTGAAGATAATTAGTTCAATATTCACAAACACTTAACCACACACACCACTTAGTATTTTAAACAATTTCACCGGATTTTTTATCCCTTCGCAATCCGGACTCATGTACAGGCGTCAGATAACATGTTTTATTATTCCAAAACATAAATGCCATGTTTTCTGACGATAAAACGCACAATCTGAAAAAAAATTTATCACAATCATTTTTGGTTACAGCAAAATTAAATACTCTTTTACTACATAAAATTAATACATTTAACTATATTTTCTTAATGAGTCTTTAGATTAATGTTATTTGTAATGTTCCCGAATATCTGTGGCTGGAGAAGTGCGAGGCGGCAGGCGCCTATGTACGCAAGAAATAATCCCGAATATCTATGGATGGAGGCATGGCTGATTTTGATCATGCATTAATTATACGTACTGACATTCCGCGGAACGTCTCTGACCACTTTCAAGGACTTCACCCTCGATTATTCATATAGCACACCTACTGGGCGCTGGCGGGTACACACCACTGGGGCATGCCT
>JAFRYG010000150.1 GCA_017441205.1 Pseudomonadota bacterium | reverse complement strand
GATCACCTTTGCAAATCATGCCTGTAGCAGTGCAGTCTGTCGTTATCCATGAACCTGATTCACAGACTTTCAGCAGGTTGCCATCGCAATGTTTTTGACCATCGGTGCAATCCGGTGTTGCCACTGTTTCACAGCGATCACCTTTGCAAATCATGCCTGTAGCAGTGCAGTCTGTCGTTATCCATGAACCTGATTCACAGACTTTCAGTAGGTTGCCATCGCAATGTTTTTGACCATCGGTGCAGTCAGGAAGGGGTATTTCATCGTATTTGCAGTTATCGTAATTGATCGTGCAGTCGGTTCTGCAAAGCGGCATTCCACCGATGAGCGTTTTGCCCGTGAGTTCTGGGCAAACCGTTCCGGCTGGAATCGTGGTATCGCATTCTTCGCCGGGATCGACCTTTGCATTTCCGCAATTGGCAAGGCATCCGCTGTAATCGATGGTGCATGATGTGCTGCAGATCGGCGTTCCAGACGTACCATCCGGACAAACCGTACCTTCGGGAATCGTGGTGTCGCATTCTTCGCCTTCGTTCAGCATTCCATCGCCGCACCAGTAGCATCCTGTTGTGACGAAAGTACATGTATCACTGCAGGCGAGTTTGCCCAGAGCATTGGCGCGTCCAAGAACGCTTGCACAGGTATCGGCAAAAGCCGCAGTTCCATCGCAAACCTCGTCTGCGGTATCGATGATATTATTGCCGCAGTACAGCACACAGCCATTGGCGAGTGCTTCGCAGTGTTCTTCGGGCGCACAGAGGTTGGTGACGCGGGTAAAGGTTTCGGGATTGCATGTCACCCAGGCTTCGGGCGTGCTCTGGCAATACGGCGTAAAGCTCGCGGGGATGCATTCGGGGGTTCTGCAGTCGGCGACACCGTCCTTGTCCATGCAGATCATGCCATCGGCACAATCGGTGGGATCAGACCATCGAATGCCCAGTTCACAAACTGAAACCTGGCGATTATCGACACCTGTACACTTGGTTGTATCCGGTTCGCAGATGCGATCATAGCAAGTTGGGGCTGGTGTCGCCGAATCGGGCTCTTCAAGACAAATACGGTCGTCCGTTTCGAGGACATTGCAATTCGTCTTTTTCCATGCATTATCGTGGCAAACTTCGACACTCAGGCTATCCTGGGTACATCGAACATCATCTTCGACACATATCTGTTCGACGCATTTGTTGTCCCTGCAAATCTGGGCTTTGCCATCGGCATCGGGGCAGGGTACGCCGGCTGCGAACTGCGATCCATCGGCATCACATGAATGGAGCAGAATATGCCCCTTGCCATCGTCCTGGCATATCGTTTCGCCGGGTTGACAAACGAGCTTGCGGCATTCAGGACCCGATTCGCCTTCGGTACATTTTTGGGTTTTGGCTTCGCAGCCTTCAAGTACAGTCCAGGCATTGTTCAAACAAATCTCAATGGCGTTGTTATTGCACCGTGTGCTGTTGTCGAGGCACAGTCTGGGTGCGCAGGCATGTGCAGTGTCACTGCACAAAAAGCCATAAACTGCCTCTTCGGTTGCGGGCAATTCACCGCAATACGTATAGGATTTGACATTACCCTGACACGATACGAGGCGCGTGCCTTCGCACGTATTGACGCCGTCTTCGCAGACTTTGGGTTCACATGCCCCACGGCCGGGAACACAAATCATATCGGCGGCCGCACAATCGATCATTTGCCAGGCATTCTGAGTACATTGCTTGAGGACATCGCCTTCACACTGTACGGAACCCTCGTCACATTCGGGTGTGATGCACTTGCCCTCAAAACTGTCGCAGATGGCATCTTCAGCACACACCATCGAATCGATCCAGACACCGTTCACGCATTGGTAGAGCTGCTGACCTTCGCACTTGATTTCTCCGGCGGTGCAGTCCGGCTGCGTCACGGCGGGATCCGGCGCGGGAGTCGTACCGGGAGCAGGTGTTTCGGCGGAAGGGGGACCTGACTGCAGATAAATACAATTGTCGAAAAATCGTACATCCTCGAGCGTTCCCGAACCACTGACATTGAACGCATTCGCAGTAAATCCAAGCGTTCCACTGCTGGACGAAGTTCCATTCGCGGTCGCCTGGGTACATGCAGCCTCGACCTGGGACGTATTTGGCTGAACATTATAAATTAATGTTTTGACCGACGGATCGATCTGTGGGCCGCTCAAGCCATAAATTGACATCGTCTGCGTTGGTGCCGCCAGTACCTTGAGCGGCATATCTGCTGTGGTATCAATGTTGCTCAGGGTAATTTCGGGTTCACTGGCCAGCGTCTGTGTCGTCGTGAATTGCCCGTTGGCATAGACCATCGTCGTGACCACTTCGTAGTTGATGCTGATATCGCCCTCGAAAATGCCATTCGAAACGATTTTTAAACTACCGCTCAGATCGAATGCAATCGGGAACAAGCCCACACCCGCTGAATTGATATGCAGTACCGGGAGCGTGAGCTGCATGCTGTCGGCAGCCGTACTCGCAATGTGCGCACGAAATTCAAAATAATTCGACCACACCATGGTCATGTCGGACATCGCAGAATTGCTCATCGCCATCGAATAGGCGAGATGGTCGCCGATGCGAAGCGAGGCATTGTGCAGCTGCATGTTCTCGGAGGCAGGCGGATGAACATCGAATTCGAGCGCATCCGTATAATTGTCGCGCAAATGGCGGCGATCTAACGAACGCTTCGCGACAAACGTTTCGCAGTTCGACATGCACTGAACATCCGAAATCGCAACGACATCCTCGGCACCAAAATTGCCGGTCGAAATGGCATCCTCAAGCGTGGCGGGTTCCGTTTCAAGAATAATCTGATCGCCGTCGTAATGCACACCAACGACTTTTCTCAAATAGCCGCCGCCCTGTGTACTCACGAGTACCTGCCCTTCTTCAAATGTGGGCTGTTCCCCTTCGGAATCAACCGTAATTACAAGGGAATTGCTCGTAACCTCAATTTCATGAACGCCGGCCATTTCGTCCGAAAACTTCGTACGATCATTCCATTCGAGATGATTGGCATATACATGTGTTTCGGACGAAACAACTTTGCCGTCTTCGCCTTCAACCGTCAGATTCACAACATGAGCGCCAGGGATCTCGAACATATGTGCCTGACTGCCGGTGACCGGGCACGATTCTATGGTGTACTCGGCCTGTCCGTCTCCATTCATGTCCAGGCGACATGTCAGGAGTTCCTGAGACGGATTGGAAATCTCCCATCTCACTTCCGTCAAAAGGGGCGCGTCTCCCCAGGATGGTGACCCGCGCAGGGATGTAATCTGAATACTGCTGTTTGACGGGCCTTCGGGGGTGTTATCATCGTCGTGATGGGACGATGAACTGCAGCCAACCGCTATGATTGATGTTGCTAGAATTAAGAAAAACTTACGATTGCGTTTCAACGTCATATTAATCCCCACAAAAAACGATGGCCCTCAAAAGGGAATGATTGATAAGGATGTATTGTGTTAAAAAATTGACTTTTGTTTAAAAATACACCCAACATCCTTATCAGGAAATTATGTTGGGTGGGCAAGCATAAAATGATGAAAAATGTATAATTATTTATTGTTGTTTTGTATCGTTTGTATCAATATATTAATTCGCTATCTACGTATCGTGTTTTGGTCTTATGTGTATGCACAGTCAGTTTTTCAAGTCCCCCTTTCCATACTGAGGCACGGTGAGGTCTCCCGATTGCAGTTTGACTGTTTTGGGGCGCGCCTTGTGGCTGCTGGCCACTACGGCTTGCCTCGCCGCTATTTGCCGAAGGCAAATACGCGGCTTTATTGTTTATTATTGATTTGGCTATACCTATTGCTGAATTGTTTATTTGCGCATTGATGCGCAGATGCTTTTTTTGTACGCTTACGCGGTAGGGGGTGTTCGATTGTGAACACCCACTACGACCCCCGCACGCTTCTTATGGCGATCGCAGTTACGGGTCGAATGTCCATCCATGGACATGCCTCCCTCGCCTCTCGCCGCCGTCCATGGCGGCGTAATCATTATGATGAATTCCGAAAACAGCTACTCGGATTGTAAAAAGGTTACGAATAGCACGGGCCACCCAAACAACCGTTATTTCGAACTCTCGCGGCGACGGCGATACAGAATCATGCCCAAAAGACCGCCGAATCCAAGCAGCCAGGGCATCGGATGCGAAGACGTTCCCTGCGGCTGGCTCGAGCAGCCTTCTGCAGAGGAAGCTGGCGTGTTGTCGGCGGATTCATCCGGCGTATCGGGTGTATCTGGCTTATCCGGAGTATCCGGCGTTTCAGGCTTATCGGGCTTATCGGGCTTATCGGGTTTCTCTTCTTCCGGCTTTTTGCAGACATCGTCTTCGTCAACTTCACCGTCGCAGTCGTTGTCCTTCTGATCACAGATTTCTTCGGACGGTTCGCAGCAAACGTTGTCTTCGTCGATTTCTCCGTCGCAGTCGTTGTCCTTCTGGTCGCAGATTTCAGGCACGCAGCAAACGTTGTCTTCGTCGACTGAACCGTCGCAGTCATTGTCTTTGCCGTCACAGATTTCATCGGACGGTTCGCAGCAGACGTTGTCTTCGTCGACTTCGCCGTCGCAGTCGTTGTCCTTCTGGTCGCAGACTTCCGGCACGCAGCAGACGCCGCCTTCGTCGATTTCGCCGTTGCAGTTGTTGTCCTTTTCGTCGCAGATTTCTTCGACAAAGCTGCAGTCTTTTGGCTTGGGACCGCCAAAACGGAACGTCGAACCGTATGGATTTTCATCCCAGCCATAGGAATCATTGAGATTTGGGCCTTCAAGGCGTTTTGGTGTATCGCCGCCATAGACGAAACATACCGCTTTGCTTGGGTTGCGGCCGCAGACATCCATGATGCCGTCGCCATTGACATCCCCGAGGTGAATGGTTCGGTACACGCCGGGGGCGTTGCCGCCTTTGGCATTGCTGAACTCGGTGAGGACGTATTTTTCGTCGCGTTTAAAGCTTTCGCCATCCGAAAGATAGCAAATAAACTCGTCGGCTCCACGCGCACAGAGGTCATCCTTGCCGTCTTTGTTGAGATCGCCGAACTGGAGCGTCATGTAATATTCCGGTTTTCCCCAGCCTTTTTCATCAGAGAGTTCCGGGCCGCGAATGGCCTCTCCCCAGCCCTCGCCGGTCGAAAGGTGGCAGACAATTCCTTTGGCATCGCGCGCACATACGTCTGCTTTGTGGTCGCCATTGATATCCGGCATGCGGATCGTCGCAAAATACATGGCCTCGCTCCATGTATCATCGCTCCATGCAGGACCTTGAATGGGTTCGCCGAAGGAATCGCCTTTCGACGGCCAGCACTGCCAGCCCGATTTGCTGAGTCCGCAGGCGTCTGCCATGCCATCGCCGTTGATATCCGCCATGCGGATCGTCGCATACCTCGACGCATTATCCCAGCCATCGGCATCCGACATTGCCTTGAGATCGACGCTGGTTTCGGAAAAACCATTTTCGGACGAAAGATAGCATTTAAAGCCATCTTTAAAGCGAGCACAGAAATCGTCTTTCGCATCGCCGTTGATATCGGCAAATTTAATGGTGGCATAGTATTGCGGGGCCTTATAACCATCCGCATCGGCCATGGGTACGCTCCCCCATTCCGTTTCGAAACCGCTTCCGTTCGAAATCCAGCAGCTCAGTTTGGTGTCACTGCGCGCACAGACATCGGCCTTGCCGTCGCCGTTGACGTCGGCAAAACGAATCGTCGCGTAATTGGAGCTGTCATCCCATCCGTCCTTGTCGGTCAGCTTGTCGAAGATTACCGATTTGGCGGTGATGTCGGTTTTGGGGAACGTACAGTATATGCCGGCATTGCCCCGGATACAGATTTCGGCGACGCCGTCACCGTCGATGTCCGTGTTCTGCGGGTCGTATGTCGTCACCAGGTCGAGGCCTGCAATCCAGCCGCTGGACGGGCATGTCATGTTTCCCTTTTCCACGTGATTCCAGGGGGAATCATGCTTGCTGTAGCTCGTTTCGTAGGTCGTAAAATGCAGATGCTGCCCCGTCGAACAGCCGGTCGTGCCCATTTTTCCGATCGGTTGTCCGCATTTTACCCTGTCCCCTGTGGAAACATATTTCTTCTCCAGATGCATGGAGACCGTGTGCCAGCCATTGTCGTGTTTGATTGTCAGCGAGTTGCCCCTCTCATTAACGCAACCATAACAATGTCCATTTGAATAAGTGCATTGGGTGTTATCAGTCGTTTCAGCGATGACTTCACCATCGGCTGCGGCAAGGACGTCATGGTTGCCAGCGCACGAGATATCAATGCCCGAGTGCGTAGTTCCATCCCTCGGGCCATAGTCATCTGAAATGCTTGTGCAGGTTGCTACGGGCCATGCCATATCCTGGGCCTGCGCGCCATCATTCGCAGCCATCATCCCTGCATACATGGCAAATACGTACAAAAGAATCATTCTGGTATGTTTGCGCATGATTTCCTCCGTAATGTCGTTTGAATCACAACTGCAATAATTTTTCTCTGTGATAACCTGATTTTGTGGGCGCGCCTTGTGGCGTTCGCCACTACGGCTTGCCTCGCCGCTATTTGCCGATGGCAAATACGCGGCTCTTTGGTTTGGGCGGCGTATGCGGGCGCAGCCCTCATAGCCGCGCACCCGGTGCGTATTGCGCCTTCGGCGCAATAGCACGGGCCACTCAAACAACCGTCATTTCGAATTCTCGCGACGACGGCGATACAGAATCATGCCCAAAAGACCGCCAAATCCAAGCAGCCAGGGCATCGGATGCGAAGACGTTCCCTGCGGCTGGCTCGAGCAATCGTCCGACACATGGATGGAACGCTCGTTGGGTTCAACCGAATCGGGCTCTTCATCTGTGTCGTTACCGTTATTTTTGTAATCGTCGTTATTGTCGCCTTTTTCGTCGCTATCATCCTGTTTTTCGTCGGGTTCGGTATTGCAGACATCGTCTTCGTCGATTTGGCCGTCGCAGTCGTTGTCTTCGCCGTCGCAGACTTCTTCCGAAGGTTCGCAGCAAACGTTGTCTTCATCGATTTGGCCGTCGCAGTCATTGTCGATGCGATCACAGATTTCTTCGGTCGGTTCGCAGCAGATGTTGTCTTCGTCGACTTCACCGTCGCAGTCATTGTCCAAGCCGTCACAGACCTCAGGCACGCAGCAGACGCCATCTTCGTCGATTTGGCCGTCGCAGTCGTTGTCGGCACCGTCGCAGATTTCTTCGGACGGTTCGCAGCATACGTTGCCTTCGTCGACTTCGCCGTTGCAGTTGTTGTCCTTTTCGTCACAGATTTCGGCCAGGAACGAGCAATCTTTGGGCTTGGGACCGCCAAGGCGATAGGTCGAAGCATATTCGTTGCCATTCCAGCCGCTGGAATCCGAAAGCGGCGCACCTTCGATGCGGTCGAAGCCTTCACCGTTGAACTTGAAGCAGACTGCGGTTTCTGTATTGCGCCCGCAGATGTCCATTTTGCCGTCACCATCGATGTCGCCGATGTGGATGGTTCGGTAGATGGCAGGTTTGTTGCCGCCTTTGGCGTCGCCGAATTCATCGATGGTAAAGCTGTCCGCTTCAAATCCATTGCCATTGGACAGGTGGCAGATAAGGCCGGCATCGGCGCGGGCGCAGATATCGTCCATGCCGTCGCCGTTGATATCGCCGAACTGGAGCGTTGCGTAATGCTCCGGATCCTTCCAGCCATTGCTGTCAGACCATTCGGGGCCGCGAATCTCGTCGCCAAAGCCATCGTCGGTCGAAAGATGGCACACGACGCCGCTGTTGTCGCGTGCACAGAGATCGGCTTTGTGGTCGCCATTGATATCGGGCATGCGGATCGTCGAATAATACGGGGCTTTTTCCCAGTTGGCGTCCGTCCAGGCGGGGCCCGTAATGGCATCGCCGAAGCTGTCGCCATGCGAAGGCCAGCAGAGCACGCCGCTGCTGCTGCGCCCGCAAACATCCGCCATGCCGTCGCCATTGATGTCGGCCATGCGGATCGTCATGTAATACTGCGGCTTGCCCCAGCCCTGTGCGTCGCCCATGTCGTCGAAGTGAATCGGGGTTTCCGAAAATCCGTCGCCGGTCGACAGGTAACAATTGAAGTGATCCTTGAACCGCGCGCAGAAATCGAATTTGCCGTCGGCATTGATATCGGCGAGTTTTGTCGTCGCATAGTATTTGACGTCGTTGTAGCCATCTTTGTCGCTCATGCTGACGCTGCCGCCGTCGGTAAAGCCCGTGCCGTTCGACAGCCAGCACTGATAGGCGGAATTCGAACGGGCACAGACATCCGATTTGTCGTCGCCATTGACATCGGCAAAACGAATCGTGGCGTAGTTCGAAACGTCGTTCCAGCCCTTTTCGTCACTGAAGGTGTCGAAGATAATGTTTTTGGTCGTAATGTCCGTTTTGGGGAAGATGCATTGCAGGCCCTTTGAGCCGCGGATGCAGATTTCGGCGACGCCGTCGCCGTCGATATCGGTATTTTGCGGCTCAAAAATCGACACCATACCGAGGGAACCGCCGCTGCCTGCGGGACACGTGTAGTTGGCTTTTTTGACGTGATTGAAGGGATCGTCCGTTTTGCCGTTGATCTTGACCGTAAAATGCAGGTGCTGGCCGGTCGAGCATCCCGTCGTTCCCATCTTCGCGATGACATCGCCGCAGGAAACCTCATCGCCTTTTTTTACCAGCTTCTTCTTGAGATGCATGTAGATGGTCTGATAGCCATTGCCGTGATCGATGGTCAGGGAGTTGCCCATGGATTGCTTGCACGAAACGCATGTGCCGGCGGATTTGGAATATTGGCACTGCCCCTGGGAATTCGTTTCGGAAACGACTTTGCCGTCTGCTGCCGCGAGAATATCGATGTCGCCGCCGCACGCAATATCAATGCCGCTGTGAAAATGTGATGCACGATAGCCATAGTATGTCGAAATATGGGTACAATTCTGTCCTGCCGGCCAGGCCAAATCCTGTGCTGCAGCTGTAGCCGAAACTCCTGCAATTCCCGCAGCCGATGCAGCTGCCGTCCATAGGATGAATCTGAAATACCTCTTCATATAACCTCCGTCGTGGCTGCCTCCTGGCTCAGAAATGGTAAAAAGACCAAAAATTTGCGCACGCAAACACGGGGCGTATTATAAGTATTTTTTGCAGAGAATTGAAGTATTACGTCAATTGGGCATGCTCAGTCCGGAACATTCCATGGAATGTCCGGAGAACATGGATACGCTGGTTGTCGTTGGTGATGTATTGGAGAGACGTTCAGATGGAACGTCTCTGAATAGTCATTTATTTGGAAACTGGCGTATAGATCGCAAAAACCTCGCCCATCTGATACTGTTCCAGCGGCGTAAGTTCAACCGGTTCGGCCTTGGTAATGTTGAACGCCCGATATTTGAACTGACCCCACCACTTATCATCAACGACGGTGATAGAGTTGGCATCCTTGGCAACGACGGGTTTGGGACGAAGATCTGTACCTTTGTTTGAAACATCAAGGGCCTTCCAACCGTCGGGGGTATAACGATAACCCTTGACGAGGACAATCAGACTGCCATTGGGAATTGCTGATTTGGTAAAGATGCGCGTGGTTGCAAACTTGACTGCTGTACTGTTTTTATCGCCGCCAAAGAGTTTGGTGGGAAATTTGTTATTTGCGTCCGGTCTCGTCAATCCTGTCGGCAAGTCGCTTACTGTGTTCGAATTCCAATAAGCCTTGTGCGTCAGGCTCAGATCGAGCTTCTTGTACTTGCTCAAATCATAACCCGCCTTGACGAGAGCATCGTCGGCATTGTCATGGTGAATCGGAACAAAGATGGACATGACCTTTTCTAGGCTTTCCATCTCTTCGTCGCTGAGTTTGGGTTCTCCTTTTTTGGACAGAGTAAATGCACGGTATTGATATTTCCCCCACCATTTGTCCGTCACCTCGGTGATTTGTTTATCCACGACAGCAGGCCGGTTCTTTGCTGCGGTTGCCTTGTCGAAGGAAATCCAGCCATCTGCGCGATATTCATACCCGGATTTGATGACGATAAATGAGCCATTGGGGATCTCATAGCGCGTAAAGATGCGCGAAGCTGCATGTTTCTTAAGATCGGCACTCTTGCTTCCCGTCTCTGCACTTACCAGTGTGGCATAACAATATTTCGTACCGTCGATTAATACAGACGTGAGATTGCATACATCGGCATCCTGTTTCGTCGAATTGTACAGGGCTTTTGTCGTTACTCCGACGGGGATTTCGACATAATCCTTGAGATTGTGGCCTGCATCGGAAAAGATTTTCTGGAGATCCTTGTTTGGCTTGACGTAGGTTCCGTTGACGCCTTTGCTGGGACGCGTGACCGCATAAGGGGTTTTATAGGCGTTGACGACGGCTTCCTTGAGGGCTTTTATTTGCCTGTCGGTATAGGAATATTTATTCGGTTTGTAGGTGACTTTGCCGACCGGTCGTTTGGTGATTTGTTTGGCCCACATCAGATTGGCCGCAAACCGACCATTGTTGTAGGACATGTGATAGCCATCCCGATTCATATTATTCGCAAAAATGCCGTTTCTGAGGTTTTGGATGGCCGTTCCCGCAGGGATGACAAATGAGATATCTTTTCTTGGTTCTATCTTGGTTTTGACCGACATGACGGCCGCTTCGTACATTTTAATTTGATTGTATCCATGGAATGCCATTTGGTAATGCGAAACGCCCGTTTGGTATGCCCATGTCAGCGCCCAGCCGAACTCCGGTTCTTTGGGTGAATTCTTTTTGACCGTATCGATGACATAATCAATATCTTTGTTGTAAAGATCGATTACGCCGGAAGGAGAGGTCATCATGATGAAATAGTCCCACTTTGCGGACTTAATGGCTTCCAGATATGTCTTTTTGGGGGTCGTTTCGGTACATTTGCTTTTGGTATCACAATCTTTGCATGTACTGAGAAAGTAAGTCCCGGGCGACCCTTTCTTGCGCATATTCTCTGCATGATAGTTGATCGACTTGCCGCCGGTATATAACACGCCAACCGTGACATTTTTATATCCCATATTGACGAGAATATCGCACAGATAAACGGTCGAGTCCCGCATCAGGCTGTTGCCCACGCCAAGAATTTTAATGCTCGTTTTGTTATCAAATTCGGGTGTACAGGGCTTGCCGGCAGTCTTGCATACGTAGGATTCCTCAATGGCACACTTGGCAGAACAACCGTCATCGGCCTTGGTATTGCCGTCGTCACATTTTTCCTTGCCTGCAACGATACCGTCCCCACAGACTGTCGAACATGCCTTGCCGGCCTCGGCACAGGTCCAACCCTTTTCGATGGCGCACTTGGCAGAACATCCATCGCCGTCTTTGGCGTTGCCATCATCGCATTTCTCATTGCCGGAAATTTTGCCGTCTCCACAAACATCTCCGGGAACTACGGGCTGCTTTGTGCATGGCGTGCCGGGATTTTCGCAAACCCAGCCAGCTTCGATAGTGCAGTTGTCTGAACATCCATCGCCTGCCTTTGCATTGCCGTCATCGCATTTTTCATCGCCAGTGATCTCACCATCCCCACAGACATCTTCCGGAACGGTAGAAACTTGTACGCAAGGTTCACCGGGTTTATCGCAGGTCCATCCTTCCTCAATGGTGCAATCGGGCGCACAGCCATCCTCGGCATCCAGATTGCCATCGTCGCAGGATTCGTTGTCAGCCTTTTGACCGTCGCCGCAGACGGCGTCGATCACCACATCTTTTACACAGGGTTGTCCCGGTGTTTCACATTGCCAGCCAGTCTCTAATGCACAATTTGAGGAACAGCCGTCATCTGCCTCGGCATTGCCGTCGTCGCATTCTTCATAATCAGCAACAATGCCGTCCCCGCAGACAGCTTCGGCGATATTGGTTTTTTCACAGGCAGCACCGGGCGTTTCACAGTTCCAGCCATCTTCGATGCGGCATTCACTCGAACAGCCGTCACCGGACTCGATATTACCATCGTCGCAGATCTCGCTGCCATCCAGTAATCCGTCGCCGCAAACGGCATCCTCTTCCTCGATACGTTCGATGCATGGCTCACCTGGCGTTGGGCAGCGCCAGCCATCCTCTACAGCACAGTCTCCCGAACAACCATCGCCAGCTTTGGTGTTCCCGTCATCACAGGATTCATCACCCGTTATTTTGCCATCCCCGCAGACTGCTTTTTTATCCGGCCCATCTTCTGTGCAGGGAATTCCCGGCTTGTCGCAGGTCCACCCGGCTTCAACCGTGCAGTCGTCCGAACAACCGTCACCAGCCTCCGTATTGCCGTCATCGCATAGTTCATCTTCTTCCAGAATTCCATTGCCGCAGATGGCTTTCTCCTCCGAAGATGTGCTGCCTGAATCATCACTGCATGAATACAAGCCCATGGCCGCAAAAATACACATCGAATACAACAGTCTTTGTGATTTCATAAAAGCTCCTCTGATTCGGATCCTGTCTCGATTCACTGAATAGTCATAGTATAGTGACAACACACAGCCTAAAAGTTGGCGTTGCCCTTAAGTCTACAGGGAAATCCTTACCTGATGCAAGGATAAATCATTCACAAGGACTGAGGACCATAATGCATTTGCGAATCTGTTTCCTGAGAATACTTTGGGAATAATATATATTAATTTTTATTAGTATTATTGTTGTGGTCATAGATAATGATACCATTATCCCCTCGCCATTCATGGAGAGGGGGGCCGCAAAGCGGGCGGAGGTGAGGTCAAAAAAAGTATCATTTCGCTCATTGCATCAAGTGTGCTATACGGGTGCTATGAATCGAAATGCCTTGCAAAAGACGGTTTCGGTGTTTTCCAATTCCCGTACTCATGAAAGCAGGAGGTTTTTATGAAAAAACTGGCGATCGTATTATTGTGCACAATCCCCATGCTCACGGCATGCAGCAAGGAGCCGACAAATCCTGCGGCGCTCGAAGCCGCAGCCAAGGCCAATGGTTTCACTGTCGAAAAGATTAAAGATGCAGATAACGCTTATCAGTTTAGAAAAGATGAATGCGTCGTCGAATTCGGATTTTTCAATGCTCCTGCCGATGCTGAAATGAAGTTTCATTCCATCGCAAATCCGATTATGGACGGGCGTTCGGGAGGCATATCGTCCTCTGCAAACATGTCTAACTATCACTATGCTTCCAAACTCAGCGGCGGAAAATTCTTCTATGCCACTCAAGTCGAGAACACGCTTTTTGTCTCTGACAATGCCGAGAGCTGCGAGGCGGCAATCAGAAAATTTGCAGAGGATATAAAATACTAGGGAATCTCTGAATAATTGTCTGGTGCGGCCAAACTGTGTTGTAAAAACTACTCCCCTTGCCCCGTTGGGGAAAGGGGATATTTTGTGCGCCGTTGCCTGGCTGCAGGTCTACCTTGCCCCATTGGGGAAAGGGGATGGGGGAAAGGGGCCAATTGATCAGATGTTCCCCAGGTTATTTGCGGCAGCGATGGAGGGGCAGCATCTGCTCTATGGACATTGAGAATGCCAAACATTGGCTCAGGGGGATGTCCGATAACTCTTCAGGCGTACATGCCATATCTTTCGTGAGATGAAAAATGAGAATGAGAATGATTCCTATTCTCAATTTTGTATTTCAAAAGATACTATGACTCGCCCCTTTCCCCGCAGAATGTCTCTGCCACACCAAACAGACGTTTCGTGGGGCTCCCTCTAACAAATCTCCAGACAATTCCCCCAGCAACTAAGAATTAAATTGACCAAATCTCCGAATTATGATAATGGCGCGCGTCTTTTCCGGCATGAGCATCGTTATCTGAGCGCCGGGGAAGTGGCCCGTTGTAGGCCGTGGCAATTCTTTTACCCTTTTTTATTTGGAGACCATCATGGCCCAGGATTTTGAGAATGAAAGCTTTGAGGCGTTGCTTGCTGAGTATGAGCAGGACCAGACCTCAGTTCGTGAAGGTGAAATCGTCAGCGGTAAAGTTGTCGATTTTGTAGGTGATTTCGTCGTCGTTGATATCGGATACAAGTCGGAAGGACAAGTTCCCAAGAATGAATTCGTTGCCCCCGATGGGTCGTTCAACGTCAAGATCGGTGACACCGTCGATGTCTATGTCGAAGCCACCGAAAACGAAAATGGCCTCTGCGTTCTGAGCAAGAAAGAAGCTGACAAGCTCATGATCTGGGAAGAAATCTCCAAGATCGCCGAAAGTGATGAGACCGTCGAAGGTACCATCATGAGCCGCGTCAAGGGTGGTCTTGCCGTCGATATCGGCGTCCGTGCATTCCTGCCCGGAAGCCAGGTCGAACTTCGTCCGACCCGCAATCTCGACAAATTCATCGGTCAGAAATATCGTTTCAAAATCATCAAGTTCAACAAAAAACGCGGAAACATCGTCCTTTCCCGCCGTGCTCTGCTCGAAAAAGAACGCGCTGTCCTCAAGGGCCAGACGCTCGAAAGACTGCACGAAGGTGCCATCCTCGATGGTATCGTCAAGAATATCACCGAATACGGTGCATTCGTTGACCTCGGCGGCATCGATGGTCTGCTCCATATCACCGATATGAGCTGGGGCCGCGTCAATCATCCGAACGAAGTCGTTCAGATCGGCGACGAAATCAAGGTCAAAGTCCTCAAGTTCACACCCGAAAACGAACGCGTCAGCCTCGGTTACAAACAGCTCGCTCCGGATCCCTGGGAACATGCTGCAGAACGCTATCCCGCCGGCATCCGCGCTCTCGGCCGCGTCGTGAGCCTCATCGATTACGGTGCATTCGTTGAACTCGAAGAAGGCATCGAAGGCCTCATCCACATCAGCGAAATGAGCTGGACGCGCCGCGTCAAACATCCCAGCCGCGTCGTGAACGTCGGCGATGTCATCGATGTCGTCGTCCTCAGCCTCGACACCGAAGCCAAGAAGATCAGCCTCGGTATGAAACAGACCGAACCGAATCCCTGGGAAATCCTCGAAGAAAAATATCCCGTCGGAACGATCATCAAGGGCAAAATCCGCAATATCACAGACTTCGGTCTCTTCATCGGCGTCGAAGATGGTATCGATGGTCTCGTCCATGTCTCCGATATCAGCTGGACACAGAAAGTCCGCAACCCGGCCGAAATCTACAAACGCGGTGATGAAGTCGAAGCCGTCGTCCTCAACATCGACGTCGCCAGCGAGCGCTTCAGCCTCGGTATCAAACAGCTTACGGCTGATCCGTGGGAAGCTCTCCCCGAAATGTATCCTCCCGGGGCTGTCGTCGATTGCAAAATTACCAAGATTACGGAATTCGGTGCTTTCGCACAGATCGCCGATGGCGTCGAGGGCCTCATTCACATCAGCGAACTGAGCCGCGATCGCGTCGACGAACCCGATCAGGTCGTCAAAGTCGGCGAAGTCCACAAAGCCGAAGTCATCAGCGTCGATCCTGCAGAACGTAAGATCGCACTCTCCATCAAACAGTTCGTTCGCAACAGCGAAACCGGTCGTCTGCGTCAGTACATCGACAACGACGCCTCTTCGGCCGCCCACCTCGGTGACCTGCTCCAGAACAAACTGAGCGACCTCGATGGCAACGAATAATATCGTCGGATATTGACTCTAAAAGCCGTGCATTTGCGCGGCTTTTTTGTTTTTGTGCCAGCATGCTTTTGCCTCTGGCAATGCGCATGCTGCCTTGGGCTATTTGCTGCGCAAATACGCCCTCGGAACTTTTGGTGCGATGTGCAGCCACACCTGGATCGTGTGGACATGCTAAAAAATGCATTAAAATGATGATTTATGCTTAAGAGGATACAAAATCTCTGCTATATTCAAGCAGGTAGCCGATTTTTAATCAGCATTCTCAGAACCTGTATGGGTAGAAATAAAAGTATCGGATGCGGTCGATCTTGCTTATCTTGGATCATTGTTCATAAAGGATAAGTGTCATGAAACATTCGCCGTCGTTTCACGAAAAAATGCATCGTATTTCAGGGGAACTCAGAGGGATTTCCTTGATTGCATTTACCGGGATGGCGGCATGTTCGCTTGATCCGGTCATCGATCCAATCTGCGGCAATGGGGCGTTGGATGATACTGAGGTGTGTGATGCTGAAATATTGGCTTATGAAGCATCCTGCCCAGCGGGAGAACATCTGCCGAAGGGGGCCAGACTGCGCTGCAATGCAAATTGTACCTTGAATACTTCTGCCTGCGTTCCGGATGAAGCACCGATCCTATGTGGAAATGGTGTGCTGGATGATGGTGAGATATGTGATGCTGATAAAATGAGCTATGGGGCTTCGTGTCCGGAAGGAGAGAGGCTGCCGCCTGATGCCGCTCTGAGCTGCAATGCGGATTGTACATTGAATACCGATGCGTGCGTTCAGGCTGTAGCTGAGTCTTTGTGCGGCAATGGTGTGCTGGATGATGGCGAGATATGTGATGCGGAAAAATTGAGCTATGATGCATCCTGCCCTGCGGGGACTCTGTTGCCTTCTGGGATGCGCCTGAGCTGCAATGCAAATTGTACATTGAATACCGCCGCTTGTGTGACTACCCAAATCCCTGAAAAATGCGGCAATAATGCCCTGGACGATGGAGAAATCTGCGATGGTAAAATCCTGAGTGATGCTGCGGTTTGTCCCAAAGGTATGCAATTGCCATCGGATGCCAGCCTTAGCTGCAATGCGGATTGTACATTGAATACCGCCGCTTGTGTGACTGCTCAAATCCCTGAAAAATGCGGCAATAATGCCCTGGACGAGGGAGAAAGCTGTGATGGCAGCCTCATTCAGAAAACCGCTGCATGCCCGAAAAATACGGCTCTTCCGGAGGGTAAGTCTTTGGCATGCAACGCAAATTGCACCCTGGATACGAGTGCCTGTGAACCCCCAAAAGGAAAAGTCGTTCACGCCACGCTCAAAGAAATACCCATCCACAGGACGCCTCAGTATCATTACCCGAATGATACTCTGAAAAATGATCATAAAGGGGAACCAAAGCAGATCGTCGGCAATCTTAAGACGGGTGAAATCGTCGATCTTCTTGGAGTCATGGGAGAGAATTCATATCTTGGCAGTTATTATCGAATTCAGTTTAGTGACGGCGAGTATTATATTCATAGCAGCAACATCGAACGCGTGAATAATATCCCGGTCCCTGTCATTGATTATTCGTCAGCTTCCACACCTAATTACTATCAGAATGACAAGAGTTTGGGTAATACTCCATACAGAACATCGACAATTGGTGAACATGGCGGCGGTCCGACATCGTTGGCGAATGCACTCGCCATTCTAAAAGAAGATAAAAGTATTACCCCTGCAGTGGTTGCCAAAAAGCTCGACCTCTATCAGTACAAAGACAATATTGGGACGGACAAGGGTATCATCTGTCCCATGATCATGTCTGAATATCAGCTGAATTGTGTGAAGAAGGATACTTCCGGCGGTATGAACGCCGGCAAGACTGATAAAACGCGCACAGAAACAAAGCAGGCGATGGAAAACGCTTTTAAAAGGGGGGGGTACATCATTGCCCTCGAGGGCGGAGATTACTGGAGCCCTGAGGATAAATATCATTTCCTTACCGTTTATGGATACGATAAAGATAAAGATACGCTGTATGTTGATGATCCGCTCAATCTCCATTATATGCAGACAGGAATGGAAGAATTCCTCAACCATTTGCATACGATTTATATTATAGAAAATACAAAAGTAGAGAGGCCCAGAGCCAAGAAGGATAACACCCCATACAGACGTTCACCACAAAACAAGTTTGCTAACACAAAGATACTAAATGAGGATCATGATTTTGGCTTGACCGGTATTGAACCGAGCCAGATCGCCGGTTATTTAAAAAAAGATGAACCAATCACGATTCTTGGCAGAGTGAAGAAATCTTCCAAGACACCGGAGTGGTATCAAATTTACCACAACAATCAAAAATATTATATTCTGGCCAGTGATGTAGAAACGAATGGCGTCGCAATTAATGATTTGACCTATTTTTCCGGTGCAACAATCAATTATTATCAAGCCGATGCCCAATGGAAAAATGCCCCGTATTCCTGTACCAACTGTAATATGGATAATTCCGGATCCGCTCCCACTTGCTGGGCAGATGCGATCACGGCTCTCCTCAATTTGGATATTAAACCGAACGAAGTTGCAGAGAAATTCAAAATAGTTGGTGCTGCAGAAGCCGAAGGTGGGACAAATATTGATTCTGCCTGCGACGCATCACAGAAATATTATAATATTAGTTGTGAGATTAAACCAAACTCCATTGATACTGTCAAGGATACGATCAAGAACGGCGGATACGTTATTGCAATTCAGACTGGAAAATACTGGACCAATGATGGTCAATATGTATTAATATATGGTTATGATGACGAGGACTTCTTTGTCGATGATCCCATGTCGAGAAGGTATCATCAAAATGCGAATGATTTTATGACTACATGCGGAGATATGGCTCTTATCGAAAAGAAATGAATGAACAGTGATATATGAACCTCTGCATTGGCGAAGTACAATACAGAGGGGCATGATTGCATCATACAGAAACACGGAACATACCTTTTGACTCAGAAACTCTCAACATAAAGTACAATGCGATTTGCATGCATCAAAACATCACGTATGGAGGTTTAAAACAATGAAAGATCGGTTCTTATTATTTGGAAATTCTCATCGCATATCAAAATGTTCGGCATGGGCATCGATCCTTGCATGCGTTTTGATGGCAGCATGTTCTGACGAATCCGTCAGCTCTGTTGGTGCTGATGATGATAATTCGGACCCCTCTGCTCTCTGCGGCAATGGCGTGCTGGATGAGGGTGAGATTTGTGATGCTGAAAAACTGAGCCGCAGTGCATCCTGCCCAAAAGGGAAATACTTACCGCCGGATGCCTATTTTACCTGCAACGATGATTGCACATTGAATACCGATGCATGTGTTGCTGAAGCATCCTCTGATCCCTGCGGCAATGAAGCTTTGGATGAGGGCGAGATTTGTGATGGTGATATCTTTAACAAGGCTGCATCCTGTCCCGAAGGTACATATTTGCCGTCAGATGCCAGCTTGTTATGCAGGGAAGACTGCACTTTGGATACCAGTTCATGCATTCCGGTCGAAAAGGAAGACCCCTGCGGCAATGGGGCTTTGGACGAAGAAGAAATCTGTGATGGCAGCCTCATACGTAAGTCTGCATCCTGCCCCGAAAATACACATCTCGCCGAAGGTCAGACATTGACCTGCAATGAGGATTGTACATTAAATACCAGTGCATGTGTGCAGGATGAGCTACCTCCTGATCCGCCAGGCCCCGCTGAACCCGCTCAGGGGATTGTCAAGCATGACACGCTCACAGAAATTCCCATTCATCGTACGCCTCAATATCATTACCCCAATGACACTTTAAAGAATGAACATGGGGATGCAGAAAAACCACAAATTGTCGGTCACATCAATAAGGGGGATACAGTAGAACTTCATGGAATTGTTGGCGAAAAATCATTTCTCGGCGGATCTTATCTGATCGATTTCGATGACGGCCAATATTATATTCACAGCAATAATATAGAATTAATCAATGATTCACCTGTAGATACGATTGATTATTCATCTGCATCTACGCCCAACTACTACCAAAATGATGCCAAATGGAAAGATGTAAAGTACAGAACGACGAATATTGGCGTCCATGGCGGCGGCCCGACTGCATTGGCAAATGCAATTGCAATACTTAAAGACAACAAAGATATTACGCCCGAGACGATTGCAAAAAAAATGGATCTTTATCAGGATATTACCAGCGGAGAAGGCACAGAAAGAGCTGTTGTCTGCCCAATGATCGAGAGAGAATTTGATTTGGAATGTGAATATATTGATACATCCAAGGGAATGAATTATGGAACAGATACCTCAACAACTGCAAACGATGCTGCTACTCGCAGCAATACAAAACAAAAAATAGAGGAAGCCTTTAAGAATGGCTGGTATGTCGTCGCATTGGAAGGAGGTGCCGCAAGTTATTGGACAGCCGATAACAGCAGACATTTCTTAACTGTGTATGGATATGATAAAGCCAATGATACGCTGTATGTCGATGACCCTGTCAATGTACATTACATGCAAAAAGGTATGGAAGAGTTTCTCAACTATACGCATAGTATTTTTGTCATAACGAACAAACCGGCAGACAAAAAATGCACGCCCAAAACCTGTGCGAACTACGTCGGGAAATGTGGTGACTCTCTCAATGATGGATGCGGCGGCAAACTGAATTGTACATGTTCAGACGGAAAAGCATGTGTTGAGTCAGTGTGTGGTATAAACAAAGATGTTTACCCCAAGAGAAAAAGTATTAAAGGCATTCAGCCGGATGCCGGTGATACGCAAAAAATGATTGACAGCAACGTACACGGCGTCGTCTTCAATATGGTTTGGGCAAATATGCAGCCAAGTAAAAAAACAAATTGCAGCGAAGGTGAAGTCAAGTATAAGGGATATTGTTATAAAACAAGTTATGTGGATAAAATTAAAAAATATACAGACGCTGGTGTGGTTGTAACTGCGATCGTCTATGGAGTGCCGGATTGGGCTAAGATTAACTGTAATTCCAAATATACTGCAGCCTCTATTTTTTGTGCCACCAAACCAGAAGCAGCCGATGATTATGGCCGTTTTGCAGGATTTTTAGCCTGGTATTATAATGGTATTGAACATGATGGTAATAAAGGCGGACGAGTTGCCGACTTCGTCATACACAATGAAGTGAACTGTTCACACTGGTATAACATGGGATGTAAGGATGTCAGTGATTGTCAATTGGACCCTTGGGTAAAGAATTATGCGGCGAATTGGAATAAAGCGTACGATTATATCCGTGCAGAACAAAAGCAAGCTAAGGTCCTGATTTCTTTCGATCACATGTTCGCTCACGGTATTGATACATGGCGACACAAGAGTGTCGAAGACTTTATTCAAAAACTTGTCCCTCAGCTCGGAACTCGGGAATGGCGGCTCGCTTTTCATTCCTATCCGCCTGATTTAACACAACCCCAATTCGGTGCAAATGATTGGCCTATTATCTCCTTTGGCAATATTGGTGTCCTGTCCGGCTGGCTGCGTCAGCATTATCCCGACAAACCCTATGCCTGGGAAATCCAGCTAACAGAAAATGGCATCAATGGTAATCCCGGTAATAGCAGTCAACTAAATTTGCAGAATGATTACCTTTGCAAGGCGTTTAAAAATGTTTTAGGAACGCCAGGCATTGAGAGCTTTATATATCATCGCTACCAGGATGTTGCGCATGAAGGGTTGAATCTGGGACTCGTTAGAGAGGATGGCAAAACACCAAAACCAGCATGGTCGACCTATGTCAATGCCAATAAGCCGGGGGCTGGCAAATGTGGTTTCGAATTATTGCCATACGTGGAGTTAGCGAGGTATCTCAATTCGAGCACGGGTAATCGTTGGGTAACAACGAGAATGCCGCCTGATGGATTTCATCATGAAAATTCCTGGAAGATTTACCGCGATAAACCTACTTTTGGTGATCCCATCATGCTTTATGAATGTCGTTTTGGAGATTCCAAACAACACTATCAAACCAAGATTTCAACAAACGTCAATTGTGATGGCAACTTCAACATGGGACCGATGGGATATGCATTCAAGTCAAAACAGAAGAATACTGTAGCGCTCTATCAGTGCAAAGTGGGGAATACTTTCTTTATCACGGATGCGTCCAATTGTGAGAATCAGATCAAAGACAAACTTATCGGTTACGTTTATAGGAAATAATATTCGTTTGGACAGCCATTGAGGCTCTTTTCAGCCTCTTCCTCGTCCGCTTCATGGGCCCCCTCGCTATTTTCAGCGTGGGGGCTACTGCTCCCACTATCGATGGCAAGAACAAGCGCTTCGAACTCCAAGCCAAAATTTCATTTATCAGCAGAAAATTCAAATACGTTAAGCAGAGCCTTTTAATTTGGGGGCTTCGGCTTTTTGGCTGCGCCAAATACGCCTTCGCCATGCGGCTATTTCATACGCCGCATGGATTGGTAAGATATTGCAAACCAGTAAACGACTCCCACTTCCGGTGGAACAATAGTAAGGAGAAATCATGAAATATTCACTGTCTTTTGAAAGGGTAACGCACAACATTACAAGACGGTTCAAATGGGTTACCTTGCTTTCATTTGTCTTGATGGCATCCGCGTGTTCCAGTGAATCCGTTTCTTCGGCAGATCCTTCGCTTTGCGGCAATGGCGTGCTGGATGAGGATGAGATTTGCGATGATAAATTATTGAGTGATGAAGCATCCTGTCCTGAGGGAACAAGCTTGCCGTCGAATGCCGCACTGAGCTGCAATACAGATTGTTCACTGAATACAGATGCATGCGTACCGAATGAATCCAAAAAACTCTGCGGCAACGGGAAGGTGGAGAAAGGCGAAGTTTGCGACGGCGAAGTCATGAGCAATAAAGCCGTTTGTCCCGAGGGAATGCACCTGCCGGCGGATGCCAGTCTGAGCTGCAATGCGGATTGTACAGTTAATACTGACGCTTGTGTCCCCGATGCATCGGCAGATTTATGCGGCAATGGAAAGCTGGACGATGGCGAGGTCTGTGATGGTGGAAGCGTGAGCGACAAAGCATCATGCCCCGAAGGTATGTACCTGCCGTCGGATGCGGATTTCAGCTGCAATTCGGATTGTACCTTAAATACGGATGCATGCGTTCCGGATGAATCTTCCGGGCCGTGCGGCAATGGCAAGTTGGATGAGGAAGAAATCTGCGACGGTGGCAGTATGAGCGGCAATGCTTCCTGCCCGCAAGGCATGCACCTCCCGGAAGGTAAGGCATTGGCATGCAATGAGGATTGTTCGCTGGATACCAGTGCGTGTGTGGCAGATGCTTCTGCAACTATTCCCCAGGGGCGCGTAAAACCCGACGAAGCTAATCCCAATGCTGAAGAAATACAGTTGCATCGCACGCCGCAGCATAATTTCCCGAATGAGGATCTGTATGCCGATCGTCCCAATGAGCCCTCGCAGATCGTAGCCAAAATACCGAAGGGGGAAGTTGTCGATATCGTAGGTGCTGTCGGGGATATATTGCTCGTACAGTATCATGAATTCAAAGGTTATCTGCGTTCGGCAAATATTGAACGTATCAATGATCTGGAGGTTCCGTCACTGAAAAATATTTCTGTACCGTCCAACAATTATTATCAAATGGATACGCGCTGGAAAGATGCCAGGATTAGCGATTACACAATTGAAAAGATGGGCGGTATCCCCGTTTCCGTTGCCGATGCAATTTCAACCATTAAAAAAGATGATTCCATTACACCGGATAAAGTTGCGGACAAAATGAGTCCTACGTTTGGAAAATCGAGCGATCATGTTCGCAAATTTATCGAAAAGGAGTATCGCCTTACCACTGAACATGTCGATAACACGAATGGCATGAATTGCGTCAAGAGTAAGAAGAACGATGCTTCCGTGCGTGATAAATCCAAACAAAAGCTTTTGGAAGCCTTTAAAAATGGTTGGTATATCATCGCTGATGAAGGCGAAGATGGTTCGGATTATTGGGAAGCTGACCGCAATGTCATGGTCTATGGATATGACAGCGAAAATGACAGGATCTATTTTGATGATCCCAGAAACAGGCATTATATGGATGACAGTGGCCTGGATGCATTCCTGAACTGCAACCACTCGCTGACAATTATTACTGATAAATGCATTCCCTATGCCTGTTCGGAGCTTATGGAATGTGGCGAAGTCAGCGACGGGTGCGGCGGAACTATGAATTGTCCTTGCAAACCTATGGGCACGGCCAAAAATAAGATGCAATACCGGCGATCTCCGCAAAATAAGTTCCCTGCGCCCAATTATACAAATGCTTTGCTCAATGAGACACATACTTCGGGAATTACGGCACCCAATACGAGCGAAGTGGCTCAGATCGCCGGGACTATGGAAAAGGGAGAGACATTTGAAATCATCGGTAAAGTGAAAAAAAGCTTCTGGACTCCAGAGTGGTATCAGATTTCATATAAAGATAATAAATACTTTGTTTTGGCGAGCGATGTACAGACGAACGGCGCCAAAGTGGACAATCTGACGTATTTTGTAGGTGCAACGAATAACTATGCGCAGGGCGATGGCCAATGGGGAGGCACACAATATTCCTGTTCCGGTTGTTCGATTGGATCGGACGGATGTGGTCCCACTTCAATGGCCAATGCGCTCTCGGCATTGGCAGAAACTAAAGCAATTACCCCAAAAACGATTGCTGATGAGTTTAAAAAAACCGGTTCCGAAAACAGGGACATACGGGGAACGTATTCAGATAACAGAATGTGCACAATTCAAACGGTTTCCAAATACAACATCGATTGCAATTATGTTGCCGGGAAGGATAAGAATAAAATAATTGATACGCTCAAAGCCGGTGGTTATGTTGTCGTATATCACGGAAAAGCTGGTTACTGGACAAACGCCGGACATTATATTACGGTTTACGGATATGACGGGACCAATTTCTATGCGGATGATCCCATGGGAAGAAAATACCATCAAAAAGCTGATGACTTTATGAAGACAGTCTCCGGAGCTGCTTACATTAAGAAGAAAAAGTGATCTGTAGTAGGTGAAACTTCTGTATTGGCGATGCGTAATTATGATGATTACCATCGCCTCTTACAAAAATACGCAATACATCTTTTCACCAGCTCCGCTGTGACAGGAACTGTCAAAATAAGGCAATGCAATGGGGCTGATGAGCTTTACTTATCTCTATTGGTTGGACTGTGATTCGTATCTGTGAAGAATTTGAACGTTTTCGGAATGTAGGACAAACGCTTCCGAGTGGCATCGCGCCACACTTTCGCACCTGTCAGCGCTCAGGCGGATGGTTTGAATCAGTCCTTCCATGGATGCCTGCCGTACATGCCTTTGTGGACAAATGATACGTTTTTGTTAAAATAAAACCGGAGATGCTGGCATCTCAATCTTTTGATAGTGCGATCAAATTGGATAACAGGGTTCGGAAAAGATGAAAAAAGGAAGATTTTGCCTGCATGCATTCCTGGTGTGTGTGTGTTGTTGTATTGCAATTTCGAATGCCTATGCAGACAACTGCAATGATCTTGATCAGAATCCAAAATGGGTTCAGGGATTTGAACAGCTCAATTTGGAATACAAAAGCGGAAACTGGGATCAGGCATTGAAGGTATCCAGACAGCTCGAAGGTATTTGTGAGTTTTCACCAAGTCTCAATTATACGATTGCACGTATCCATAAAAATAAAAATGATAATGAGAAATACTTATTCTATCTGCAAAAAGCGACACAAAATACTGAACGATTTGTCGTTGATAAATATTTACTCGACAGACTGTGGTCGGAAAAATATATTGTTGCTCATCCGGAAGCATCTCCGGAAAGTATCGAAGGTTACCAGCGCGAAATAGAGAATTTAAAAAAAGCAATCCTCGACAGATCCGAAGATATCAAGGCTTATAGATCGATCATGTGGGCCGGTACCGGCATCTGCATTGGTGGACTTGCTTTTGCTGCCACCGGACTGGGGATGGCCCTGTCATCCGAACCTGCCAGCTATCATAATGGAATGGGATTTGCTCCCGACACCTATACTGAAAACTGGATGCATTCTTTGGGGTGGGCGTTTGTCGGTGCCGGTACTGCGATGACGGTGACTGGCGCCGTACTCGCCGGCATCTATGGCTATAAATACAAACACCACAAAGACAATGCTGATTTATCTTTAAAGATATCTCCTCTCTACACTTCATTTCAGGTTGCATTTTAAAGGAGCTGGTCATGATGTTCAAAAAATATCTGATTTTGTCGATAACAATCGCATTCTGTATGACTGGCTGTGATGATAAATTAATGGATGCAGACTGCAAACCGGGTGATACAATATGTACTAACGGTGTCCTGTATGAATGTTCGGATGGCGTTAACAGCTCTCATGATAAAGAGAATAATACATCCCATATCTACTGGTCGCTGGCTGAAAAATGTGTGTATCAATGTAATGAAGATAAGACGGGATGCCAACCGGTAGAAAATAATGGAAATCCGTGTGAGACGAATCGAAATGGAGCATGCAAGAGCTGTATCGCGGGCTGGATGCCGGATGGTTCATGCAGACAAATAGAAGGATGTACAATCGGATGGAAAGCAAATGGTTCGTGCAGCTGCAATAATGGCTTGAATGAAGATGAAGCCAATAATGAAGATGGTTCATGCAAATGTAATATCCAGTGTGAAGCATTGTGTGGCGAAGATGGCAGTTGTCCTCAGCTGGAGTGTCAAAATGGATATAGCCCGGATGGTACGTGCAATTGCCCTGAGAATTGTCAACGTGGCTGTGATGAGAGCGGCGTTTGCAAATGTCCTGATGATTGTCCTAGAAATGGCGATTTAACTGATCAATACAAATGCGACGCAGATGGGAATATCTGCTGTAATGCAAAATGCAGATATGGATGCAATGCTGCTGGTGTCTGTTTGTGTGCTCTGGAGTGTGAGAATGGTTGTAATATAAATGGCGATTGTTGTCCGGCCAATTGTCAGAATGGATGTGATGCCGCTCAGCAGTGTTCATGTCCGGAATATTGTGTTACTGGAAAATGTGATGATGATGGCTTGTGTGTGCGTGACGAAAGTTGTAAAAATGGCTGGAAAGATGATGGCGGATGTATATGTCCTTCGTCCTGCGAAAAAGGGTGTTTACCCAATGGCGGTTGCTATTTTCCCGGCGCCTGTACAGATGATAAAAGCTGCAAGGATGATCCGGGATGTAAGGATAATGATTGCTACTGTGATAAAGTATGCAAATATATTGATGCTAATAACAATCACATGCATGATAAACATGAATCCGGTGAAAAATTGGGTGCATCCTGCCGTGTAGATGATAACTGCGGAAAAGATGGTTTCTGTGACAGCGCCGTCGGCTATCGGTGTACTACACGCTGTACTGATAGCAAACAATGCCTTGATGGGTATGAGTGTCGTGCTGATGGACGATGTGCACCGAAAGAGTTTGTTACGGTCTGGCGGTTTGATAAAGACAATAAAACACTTGTACTTCCCATTGGTACAAATTGTGTGTTTAAGGTCAATTGGGGCGATGGAACAAGTGATGATATTGATTCCTGTAGTTCACCTAAGATGTCACATACTTATACAGAAGCTGATGAATATACCGTAAAGATTAGCGGGCAGTACGACGGATTTGCGTTTTGTTCATATACAGGAACAAATGGTAATGAATCGATTGTTGAATTATCGAATAATTACAATAATCTGATAAAAATTGAATCATTTGGCCCGGTTGGTTTAGGACCATTTGCTTTTTGTAATGTTGACAACTTATCACAAATATCCACAGTCGATATTCCGGATGCAAGCAAAATGACGAATATGCGGGGCATGTTTCATGGCTCGAACTTTAACGTCAATATCGAAAATTGGGATGTTTCCCAGGTTACTGGAATGCATGGTGTTTTTCAGTACAATTCCAGCTTTAATCAGCCTCTTGACAAGTGGAATGTTTCCAGGGTTACGACGATGCGTGCGATGTTTTCGGGAGCATCAAAATTCAATCAACCTCTGGACAGCTGGGATGTGACCAATGTGACTGATATGTACCACATGTTTTGTCAGGCAAGTTCGTTTAATGGAAATATCTCTTCATGGAACCCCAAAAACGTCACCAGTTTTCAATCCATGTTTAATTTGGCGCATAATTTCAATCAGAATATCAGTAAATGGGATGTTTCCAGTGCAACGAATATGATTCATATGTTTGCGGGGGCATATAGTTTTAATCAGCCTCTGAATGACTGGAACGTCTCAAAAGTCAAAACGATGGCGGGAATGTTTAAGAAGGCATTAAAATTCAATTATCCGCTTGATAAGTGGAATGTCGGAGAAGTTACCGACATGTCTGAAATGTTTGCAGGAACTCCGAGCTTCAATCAGCCATTGAACACCTGGGACGTATCCAAAGTCACTACGATGAAGTGTATGTTTGATAATGCCGGTGTTGGAAATGATAAATCGGTCCTGTATGGAAAAGTATCTAAATTTAACCAACCTCTGAACAAATGGCGGGTTTCCAATGTCAAGAATATGGAATATATGTTCAGACTGGCGAAGGCGTTTAATCAGGATCTTTCCGGATGGACTGTTACTGCTGGCACTAAGGCAGATGGAATGTTCAATTATTCAGGATTATCTGATAATAACTATTGTAAGATAAAAAAATCCGCGAGCTGGAAAACGACGCCTGGCATAACCAGAAAGCCTCAATGCAAACCATGAATTCCAACATCTTTGCCCAAAATTGCCTCTTTTTTATTGGTGCGGCTATTTCATACGCCGCACATGCGCTCGCTATTGGCTTCGCCAATACGCTCGCGCTTTTTTATCAGGGCTGATTTTATTCAGTAAAAACACAGGATTGGTGTATAGTACAGGGCGCTGCGGCGTCTTGCCATTGAACATGGTTATTGTGTCTTGTCTGAAGAATGAGTGAATCATGAAAAGTCGACATCTTTATTTGATTATTTTGGGCATATTGCTGACTGCATGCGATGAGCAAAATGTTCCCCCATCGTTTGGGACAAATGCACAGCCGATTTTGTACGGTACACTGGATACGGATAAACCAGAGGTCGTATCACTCTTTGTTCCGGATGTGCGTGACACGGTTTATAAGACATGCGATTCAGATTTTGTTTTCCTCTGCGCCTTTCTTTATGGGGATAACTATACGTGTGCTACGAATGACAAAAAAAATTACTGCCTGGAAAAATGCAGCAAGCCGGCGAGCACGAGCTTTTGCAGAAATAACAACGGCTACGTCATGACAAGCCACGGCATCTGTAAAGCCATTGAGGGTGGGAATGTTTTTATTGAGGATACGAGCAGTGCTAACCAGTTATGTGCAGGCGGATGCAACATCTCCCAAACAGACTGCGACAGCGGCGGAACGACAGATTATCTGGAATGCAGGGATGAAGATGCGGAGCAATGCAGTCCACTTCGATGTCTGATGTCACCCCGGCTCATATACTGTCTGCCAACGTGCTCAGCATCAGGTCAAACGACAAAGCAGTGTTCGGAAGGTCATACCCATGTTTTTCAATGTAAAAATGTCAATGGTACCCAAATGTGGGCCCCGCTTGATGAAAGCGGCTACGACTGTAAGAGCAAGTGCAATGACGCCGGAACAGACTGCGACGGTTTTGGACCTGACCTTCCCCCGGCAGAAGGCACCGTCCCCGGCGATACCTACTGCACCGGAACACTCATTCATCCACAGTGGGTGCTCACCGCAGCGCATTGTGTGACCGACACTGAATCTGAATTCATTACAGAATCCGAGGACAATGAAATTGCAAAAGTCGGCATCGGATATAACGAAAACGCGCTGATTCCCTACGATACTGCCGGAGCGGAGTATTTCTTTTATCACCCTGAATACCAAAGCACAGATGATTTTGCCTTGAATGATATTGCGCTCATCAAGCTGAATAAACCTATCGGAAGTGATGTCGCCGCACCTGTGCCTCCCCTTCCCAAATGGCTTGCATTTGCCCCTGATGGCCTGCCGGAAATGATGGTTACGAGTGGGTTTGGCGTTGACGAAAATGGCGTTTCCGGCAAGAAAATGAGTATATCCATACCAACGACACATTACTGCGGTACCTATAACCCAGAAGCGGGAGAGACCTGCGATGTCGGTTTTGTGCACATCGAAGGCTGCCACCCCAATAAGGAATACTGCGAAGAGTATGGTTATTACGATGCGACCGTCCCTGTGTCGATACCTTACCACACGATGTACGCGCCATATAACGATGGCGGACACTGCAGCGGCGATTCCGGCGGACCGACGTTTTATACTGTCGGCGGCAAGCGCTATGTCGTTGGTGTTACGAGTTATGGGGATCCTCCGTGCAGGACCTTTAATGTCAGTACTGCCGTACAGGATTATTACGACTGGATTATTTCGATTGCCCCTGAAGTCGCTGGCCAATACAAAGAAATCTGCGGCAACGGATACGACGATGATGGCAATGATAAAATTGACTGCGATGATCCAGCCTGCAGCTGCTGCGGCAATGGGAAGCTGGACAACCTTGAGAATTGTGATGGTTCTATTTTCTCAAATAACAAGACCAAATGTGCGGATTGGGACAGCATGTACAGCGCAGGGAATGTTGCTTGTACAAAATCCTGTGAGATCGATTACAGTCAATGTATCGTGACTGCAAACTGCGGCGATCATATTCTCGGTGATGGCGAATTGTGCGATGGTTCTGTTTTTAAAGGCAATAAAACGCAATGTGTACAATGGGACAGCAAATACAGTGCAGGAAACGTCTCCTGTACAAGCAGTTGTGAGATTGATTACAGCAAATGTACACTCGCTCCTTATTGCGGCGATAATATTGTGAATAACAGTGAATTATGCGATGGTTTGCAGATTATAGATGATAAAACGCAATGTGCACAATGGGACAGCAAATACAGCGCAGGAAACGTCTCCTGTACAAGCAGTTGTGAAATTGATTACAGCAAATGTACACTCGCTCCTTATTGCGGCGACAGCATTGTGAATAACGATGAATTATGCGATGGTTCCAACTTTAAAGGGAATAAAACCAAATGTATACATTGGGACACCAAATACAGTGCAGGAAACGTCTCCTGTACAAACGACTGTGAGATCGATTACAGTGAATGTATTCTTGCCCCTCATTGCGGCGATAATATTGTGAATAACAATGAGTCATGTGACGGTTCCAGTTTTAAAGGGGACAGAACCCAATGTATACAATGGGACAGTAAATACAGTGCAGGAAACGTCTCCTGCACAAATGATTGCAGGATCGATTACAGTCAATGTACACTCAGACCCTACTGCGGCGATAATGTCATAAACAACTATGAACTATGCGATGGCGCAGCCTTTGTTGAGAATAAGACTCAATGTGCGCAATGGGATAATAAGTATACCGAGGGAACTGTCGGTTGTACAAAGGATTGTAAAATCGACTTCAGCCAATGTATAGCGACGCCCTATTGCGGCGATAATATTGTTAATGGTGATGAACAATGCGATGGTTCTGCTTTTGAAGGAAACAGGAACCACTGCAGACAATGGGACAGCAAATATAATTCTGGACTGGTTAAATGTACTGAAGATTGTAAAATTGACTTCAGTCAATGTGTATTAACACCCTATTGCGGCGATGATATTGTCAATAACGGTGAACCATGTGATGGCAATTTCTTTGCGGATGACAAAATCAAATGTGAGCAATGGGGGTACAAATACAGCAATGGAGATGTCAGCTGTACAAAAGACTGTGAAATTGATTACAGCAATTGTTATGCAACAGTTGTCCATGTTGATGAACATCCCGACTGCACTGCAGTGCCGTTAAAATCGAAACATTCAAAACTCCCGGTTTTATGGCTGGCCGTGATTGGCGCTGGCGCAGTACTGCGCCGAAAGAAGCAGGCTGTTTTGCGGCAAAACTAAAGCAGATGTGAACTGCAGCACAGAGACAAATATAGCGCCCCAAAGGGCACTGATTCATCTGTCGCCGAAGCCAGGATGTCGACGTATCTGTGGGACTGCGATCGCAGGTGTTCCACTTCAGCTGCCCCCTTGCTACTGAAGCCCATTTCTCCTTATGAATCATAACTGTTTATTCTTGTGTCGGATTGATTATGCTGATATAATTGAATAAAATAAAATACGGAGGTCGTCCGTTTAATTTTCTTTTGAGCGAAGGAGAAAACAATGAGATCAGCTATGAAGGCGTTTTTTATCGGCCTGTTTTTATTGATGGGTTCGGGTATGGCATTTGCGGATGTGCCTCGCGATGCTGTTGACCCCAATACTGCGCCGGTTCAGGTGTATGTCCAGCCTGCTGCACCGGCAGCTGTGCCTGCACAGCCTGTCTATGCCCAGCCTGTCTATGGTCAGCCTGTCTATGGTCAGCCTGTTTATACCCAGCCTGTCTATGCTCAGCCGGTGCCGGCCCAGCAGTCGGGAATCAGTTCGACTGGCTATAACTGGGGAAGAGATTCTCGCATTTATAAAGGTGTAGGTTGGGGATTCTTCGGCGGTGGTTTGTTGCTTTCTCTCGTCATCGCACCGGCTGTTTACTTTGGTGGGGGCGTTGGCAGTGCTATCGAAGGTGATGAGGGTGGTGTCGTTGGCAGTGTAATCGCCAGCCTCAGTTTGTGGGCTCTCGGTGGTGCTATGACGATTACGGGTATTGGTGTATTGATTGCTGAAGCAGTCAAATTCAATCCCTATCGCCGCGGCGAAATTGCCGGACTCGAATTTGAGTGGAGTCCGCAATTGTATGTTTCGCCGGAATTCAATGGACTTGGACTTCACGCAAAATTCTAAGGAATTCTGATTCCGATTTAAAAACCTGCGTGCGCTGCTCGCAGGTTTTTTTGTGCCCTGCGGTGGCCCTTTGCGAACTGAGGCGAGTTGTTAGGAATGAGGTATTGTGAAGACAATGCTATTCGTAGTGAATGGCGCTTTGCGAACTGAGGCGGTTTGTTTGGATTCGGGGCGTTGCGGGGTGTCCCCGCAGTGGGGGTAGCGGCGTATCGCGCAGCGGTAGCCGCGAAGGGGGCCACTGCCCCCTTTAAAAAGCAGTCTTTGTGCGACAATGCGCGGATGTCAGTTTTGAAAATGGCTATTTCTGACTACGGGATTAAACTGTGAGTGAAAAAATGGCGGAATTCGGATAAATTATGCTATAATAAGTATCCGAATGCATCGGAATTATGCAATGAAGATGAGCGTAACAAAGTTGCAGCAAAACTGGTGGTTGAATCGTTGGTTGAACGCACAGGGAGTACAGATGAGACATTCCATATCGAATATACTCCTGTTTTGCCTGTTGGGGCTGATTATCTGCGGCTGTACGCTCGATGAAGTCAGTGAGCGCGGTTCTGACTGTGAAGCTGAGTACGTGTGGGGGCCGGTAAAAAATTGCAAATCCGAGGAATGCCCGGAATATAACAAATATCTCGATAAACAGCAGTGTCCGCCGGATGCCCCGATGTGTATTCTGGATGATGAGGGGCGATATTATTGTGGTTTCGATTGTCCCGTACGGCAGCATCATGTTAAGGACGCAGAGAAGAATAGTTCTGAATGCGAGCCTGATTCGGCGGATAATTGCGGCGAAGAAGGTGTTGATTGTCTGAATGTAGATGGACACGAGGGCTGGATAGCGGCAATCTGCAATGCACTGCATGAGTGCGAGGCGACGCAGTGCCAGGATTCGTTCATTCATACGGGAAATGACTGTGTGACAGCGGCCCGGTGCTGCGGCGAATTCTGTCAGGACTGCACTCGCGTCAAGCACAAGGTGTGTTCGGGAACGGGGAAGAATGCCCAATGCGTCGATTTGTGCGGCGAAGATGAGTTTGAGTGCGGAGGAACCTGTATTGACCCGCAGACGAGTAATACCTACTGCGGGCAAAGCAGCTGCAATATTACGAAGGGGTGTTCGACGGCACAGCAGTGTCAGGAAGGAAAGTGTGTCTGTCTGAAAGAAGGCACGGTTAATTGTGCAAAAGACGGAGAAAATGGAACATGCGTTGACATTCAGAGCGATGCTTCCAATTGCGGTGAATGCGGCAATGACTGCTCCAAAACGGCTGGCTGGTTATATGGTGTCTGCGTGAAAGGACAGTGCAGACCCGAAATTTGTTTGGCGAATTATCATATTGAGAAAGTGGATGGTGCGGCAAAGTGCGTTAAGGATTCTGAAGATGCCTGCGGCATAGATGGAATTCAATGCAGTAAGTCGGTAAAAGGCTGGGAGTCGGGGCGGTGTGAGAATGGACGCTGTGTGCCCGAAAAATGTTCCGAGAATTTTGAACTGTTTGATGATGCCTGTGTGAAACCCGGTACTGAATGCGGTGACGCCACCTGTAAGGTAAATGAGATTTGTGTGGATGGCACTTGCAAATGCGGGGAAGGCTATGAAGAATGTGGTGATGGGTGCTACGACATAAATCATTCTGTCAATCACTGCGGTGCATGCGGGAATGCGTGCGATGTTGAGAATGCAGTCAGTGAATGTAAGGGCGGGGAATGCGTTTTTACATGCAACCCCGGATATATTAAAAATGAGGATGGAACGGGGTGCAGGGAGCGCAATTGTTTCGATGGAGCATATCAATGCGATAAGCTCAGATATCAGAAATGCGAAGATGATAAGTGGGTAACCCAGAAATTCTGCACGACGGATATCGATAATGCTGAGCCCGTCTGCGATGTAAGCTTCGGGTGTGACAGGCGCTGCCTGGATAACTACACTTTATGCGGAGATGATGCCTGCTACAATTTAAAGACAGATCCCCTGCACTGCGGCGATTGCAATACGTCGTGTGAAATTACGAATGCTGAGAATTCCTGCGTCAACGGCGTATGTCATTTTGAATGTGAATCTGATTACGTTGTAAACAAAGACAATACCGGCTGCGTACCATTTGTATGTTTTGAGGGGGCCACTCGATGCAATGGAATTACATTGCAGCAATGCGAGGATAATGAATGGAAGGATCTTTATGACTGTTCGACGGAGGCAGCCAATGCACAGGCTTCATGCAGCGAGGGGGCCTGCGGTTACGACTGTAAAGAGGGGTATGAGGACTGTTCGGGCGAATGTGTCGATTTGAATTCCTCGCCGGATCACTGCAGTGAGTGCGGGCACAAGTGCGGGATTGCGAATGCGGTCAATACGTGTGTGGCCGGGGAGTGTGCCTTTTCGTGTGAGGAGGGATACAGAACGACGGATGATGGCAGCGGCTGTGAAGTAAAGAACTGCGAGGAAGGGGATACGATGTGCAGGGAAGATAATTCGGAATTTCTGACCTGTACCGGCAATCAATGGGTACCGGTGCCGTGCAGCGCGCCTGAGAACGGGACACCGACATGTTCAAAAACGGGAGGGTGTGACTTTGAGTGCGGTGCCAATTACGTTAAGCGCCAGACATTTTGTGAAGAGCGAATCTGCGAGGAACGCAAAGAACGGTGTGATGGGAACCGGGCCGTTCAGATGTGCCAGGACAACCAATGGGTAGATTCGGAGATTTGCAATCCGCCGTCCAACGGATCTGTGGGGTGCGAAGGCGCCAGATGCGTTTTGTCGTGCAGCGGCAATTATTTGCTGTGCGGAGATGAGTGCCGGGGAGTCTCCGCGAAAGGGATGGCGGCGTCTGATGCATCGTTATATACTTCAGCAGGAAGCGGAAAAGATGGTTCTGTGAGCAAATATTCCAAGATCTCAATTCATGGAAAGTCCGGCGATTATTTTGTGATTAACTATAATGGCAATAAAAGATATATCAGTAAGGAATCGGTGTATGTTGTGCCTGTAACTGGTACTGTTCATTCCGATAATGGCGTCAATGTCAGAGAAGATGCGGGTACGCAATACAATAAGGTTCATGATAAGGGTCAAGGTATTCCAAGCGGTTATAAGGTAACCATTACGGAGTTTAAACAAGGACAGACGAGCAAAGATTGCGAGGTCGGGTGGTTTAAAATATCCGGCAATACCTCTCCTCCCGGGCCATATAAGGGTTATGTATGTGCAGATTATATAATCAATCTTAAAGGCAGCGGGGAAAGCGACATTTCGACCTGTAGATAGAGATACAACCGGGAACGAATATATACAGATAAAGCAGCAATGAAAGGCGCGATATGAATATACAGAAACTCATCACCATTCACATTGTCATGTTCACTGCAGCTGTGTCTGGATGCAACCTGGACGATCCCGTGGATTACGGAGAGGATTGTCCAGGTGTCGTTTATATTCAGGAAGGTGCGTTTCGATGTTCCCGGGATAACTGTGTGAGAAATGGTTATTTTTTTGAACAAGAAAAATGTCCGGAGTCCCAGCCGTATTGCATTATGATCCCTGGCGAAGATGTTTACTGCAGTTCGGAGTGTCCCAAACGCACCCATAAGGTGGAGAATACTGCGGATGAGGACGGCGAAAAAAAAGCCGGAGATAAGGAGTGGCATTTTTGCGAAGCAGATACGGTGGAACATTGCGGTGACTTGCGCGAGAATTGTACATCAGCCGGCGGTTGGATGCAGGGGGAGTGTACGGCGGATAAAAAGTGTGAGGCTACCACGTGTACGGATACCTACAGGCTGGATAAAGGTGTCTGCAAACTGTATTCTATGTGTTGTGGAAAATACTGCGCACACTGCAGGGATGTCCGAAGTGATAAGACGGGAAATACATGGTTTTGTTCTGGTGTGGGCGCGAATGCAGAATGTATAGAAACCTGCATGCCTCCCATGGTCAACTGTGATGGTTTGTGTATTGATCCTGCTTCAGATGATTATTTTTGCGGCGCAGATGACAAATGTAAAAAATATGAAAAGTGTGGGAAGGGGCTGGGTTGTTATGATGGAAAATGTCTGGGGCCCGATTAGGAGATGGGCGATATCGATGTAGATGTGTCTGCGCTGCAGATGTGTTTGCGCACTTTGTTCGGTTCGTCGGGCTGGCCCTGAACAAAAAAATTCAAAAAACCATTTTTTTTGTTCCGTATGGGCTGAGATGTTTTATAGAATAAAAATTTGTGTTTGCTGAACCGCAAATCAGTTTTAAGGATAGTGTTATGTTTGTTTGTGATAAATTTGCCCATGTTCATCTTCATGCCGATTTGGAGTCGATTCGTCCCGAGGATCGTGCGGTGCTTGCGCTGCTCATCCGTGCGGCATCATTTTTGAATCCGATTTATCTGCGACAGGTTTCGCACTACAACCCGCAATTCAAGCAGGAAATAGAGGATTCTCATTCCCGCAAGCTCATCGAGAGCTTTGCGATTATGGGTGGTCCCTGGGATCGTTTTGATGGTGACAAGCCGTTTTACGGGAACATCACGAAGCCGCTTGGTGCAGGATTTTATCCGGCGGATATGACGCGCGAGGAGTTCAATGGGTGGCTTGATGCGCATCCGGAAGACCGGGAATCGTTCATGAGTTTTACGACGCTGATTCGCCGGCGCAATGGACGTCTGGTGAGCATTCCCTACAGTCATGCGTATGCTCTGGAACTCGAGAAAGCGGCAAAACTGCTTCAGGAAGCGGCCGGGATGGCCGTGAATCCGTCGCTGCGCCATTATCTGCAGGCGCGTTCTGAGGCACTTTTGAGCAACAATTATGTCGAGAGCGACGGGGCATGGATCGGTCTGGACAACTCGGATATCGAGGTCGTCTTTGGGCCGTATGAAACATACGAAGATCAGTTGTTTGGCTATAAAGCGACGTTCGAGGCCTTTATTGGATACCGGAATGCCCGCGAAACTGAAAGACTGGCGCATATTGCCTCGCTCGTCGAGGAGATGCAGGCGGCGCTTCCGATTTCGGCCGAAATGAAGAAGACGCGCGTCAGCGGTCAGTCCTCGCCGTTTGTCGTCATCGATTTGCTTTCGGCTGCGGGCGAAGCCCGCGTGGGCGTTCAGACGCTGGCGTTTGTGCTGCCCAATGATCCGGAAGTTATCCAGAAGTTCGGGACGAAAAAGGTCATGATGAAGAATGTTCAGGAAGCGAAGTTCGAGGCGATTCTCAAGCCTCTTGCCGAGCAGTTCCTGGTCCCGGATGTGTTTGAAAATGTGACGTTTGAGGCATTTTTCCGCCATACCATCATGCATGAAACGGGGCATAGCCTCGGGCCAAAGGCGGTCAGAAATTCCGCAGATACGATCATTCACCGTCTGGCTGAGACGTATTCAGCCATTGAGGAATGCAAGGCGGATATGACGTCGTATTATCTGGTACACTGGCTGCACGAACGCGGCGAGCTGACGGAACAGGATATGGTCGAAACGTATGCAACGATGCTGGCGGGATTTTTCCGTTCGATGCGTTTTGGACTGAATCAGGCACATGCCCGCGCCAATGCAATTCAGCTCAATTTCCTGATGGAAAAGGGGGCTGTTTATGAGAAAGACGGCATATTCGGCGTGAACTGTGAGAAAGTTCCCGATGCGGTTTCGGAGCTTGTAAAGATCATCATGAATCTGGAATATGAAGGTGATCACGAGGCTGCGCAGGCATTTTTGAACAAATATGTTGTTCTGCCGGATGGGGTTGAGCAGAAGTTCCAGACGCTCAGTGCGCTTCCCGTCGATATCGCATGCAAGTATGAGGCAGAGGACGCCAGTTTCTTTCAGTCGTAAGCATTCATGAAGAGCGGTGCTATGAATCGGATATTTGGTTTATTTCTGGGCGGGCTGATGTGCATTGCCGCAGCCGGATGCAGTTCGTCGAGCGCAGTGATTGCGCAGCATTTTGACAATATGCAGACGATAGCGGAGACGCATCGGGCGGATTGTTCGACCATGGGTAAGGAGCTTTTGGCCTATCTCGATGCGAACAGGAAGTCGCTCAGTTCTGCAGTTCTTCGCATCAGCAGCTCAGAGCCGGAAGAAGCGCGGCGGATTTTTACGACGAGCATGGGACTCCATGAAGCAACGCAGCATTGCCAGAACGGCACTGTCGAGGAATTCAGGAAGTCGCTTTCTGAGGTTATTCTGCAACCGGCTCCATAGGGAAAATGTCTGATCATGTCTGAGTATATGACGTATCCGGCGGATTTTGACGTCATCGTCGTAGGTGGCGGTCATGCCGGCTGTGAGGCTGCCTGGGCAGCAGCACAGAGTGATTTTCGGGTTCTTTTAATTACGCTGGACATCGATCGGATAGCCCAGATGAGCTGCAATCCTTCGATCGGCGGGATTGCCAAAGGCCACCTGACCAAAGAGATCGATGCACTGGGCGGCATCATGGCGCGCGTTGCGGATGCTGCTGCCATTCAGTACAGAACGCTCAACGCGAGCAAAGGGCCTGCCGTCAGGTCTTCGCGCGTGCAGTGCGACACTCGTCTGTACCGCAGGGAGATGCTTCGGGTTCTGTCCTCACATCCCAACATCTTTTTGCTTCAGGGAAGGGTGGAGGACGTCCTCCTTGAGAATGGCACTGCTGCGGGCGTCATCGTCGATGGCGGCGTGCTCTATAAAGCGCGCTGTGTCATTCTATGCACGGGGACTTTTTTGAGAGGGCTGTGTCACATCGGCGAGCATCATTTTGAAGCCGGTCGTTCCGGCGATGGCGTGAGCGTTCGTCTGAGCCACAGCCTCGAAGTCATGGGGATCGGACTCAAGCGCCTCAAGACCGGGACACCGCCGAGAATTTCGGCGCACAGCCTGGACTTTTCGCAGTTTGAGGTTCAGCCCGGCGACGATACCATCACGCGCCTGAGCTTTTATGGGGATGCGCCTCTCCTGGAACAGGTGCCATGCCACATTGCCTATACGACGCCGCAGACGCACGAAATCATCCGCGCTGCGCGCGAACGATCCCCTCTGTTCAACGGTACGATCCATGGCATCGGTCCCCGGTACTGTCCGAGCATTGAGGACAAGGTCTTTCGCTTTGCCGATAAGGATCGGCATCAGATTTTTATCGAACCCATGGGGCTGCAAACGGACGAGATCTATCCGGCAGGCATATCATCATCCCTGCCGTTCGACGTGCAGATGGCATTCCTTCACAGCATTCCCGGATTTGAGCATGCGCATGTGATTCGGCCTGCTTATGCTGTCGAGTACGATGCCATCGAGTCCGGCCAGATGATGCACAACATGGCCCTGCGGGCGATTCCATCAATTTTTATTGCAGGACAGATCAATTGTACGAGCGGCTATGAGGAAGCTGCGGCCCAGGGGCTGATGGCAGGCATCAACGCGGCCTGCTGGCTGCGCGGCGACGAACCCTTTATTCTGCGCCGGGATGAGGCCTATATCGGCGTGATGATCGACGATCTCGTCATGCGCGGTGCGGATGAACCCTATCGGATGTTTACGAGCCGGGCGGAGTTCCGGCTGAGCCTCCGCGAAGACAATGCGGATGCCAGGCTTTCGGAATACGGGCATCGGTATGGTCTGCTTTCGGACGACGACTATCGCCGGTATCGCGAAAAAATGGCGAAGATTCAGGAGCTTGCGGATAAGCTGGTCACACTGCGCGCGGCCGACATCGACCGAACCCGTCTGGAGAATCCCGATTTGATGCCGACGGCCGGGAATCTCGGTCAGCTCATCAAGATGCCCGAAGTCACGATGGATATGCTCGCCGCTGGCAATGCAGAAATTGCATCCTATTCGCCGGACGTCCGGCACTGCGTCGAGGTGCGATCCAAATTTGACGGTTACATTCAGCGCGAAGCTGCGCGGATTGAGGCGTTTGTCGATATGGAGAACCGCCGCATTCCGAAGGATTTTGACTACTCGACGGTACATGGTCTGACGACGGAGGTCCTGACCAAACTCAACAAGTACCGGCCTGCCAGCCTCGGCGAAGCCGGGCGCATTTCGGGGATTACGCCTGCGGCCATCAATGCCATCTGGATTACGATGAAGAAGTAGGTGAGCATTGAGCTTTGAATGATTCGGGAATAGTGAAGAAGAGAGACGTTCCATGGAACGTCTGTTCTTGAGGCTTTGGGGGTATGGCTTGTGGGGCCCGGGCTTTTTTGACAAATACGCCCGGGCTGCCGCCGCTATCCGCCTGCCGGCGAGATACGCGGCGGCCTTTTTTTATGCCTTCTGAACGGCATCCTTCCAGGCGCTGCGGGCTGCGAGTCGCCGGGCATCCGGCATCTGCGGCGCGAATTCCCTGTCGGCTTGCCAGGATTTGCGGAGATCCACGAGGGATTTGAACATACCGGTGCCGAGTGCTGCGCACATGGCTGCGCCCTGTGCTGTCGTCTGCAGATTTTGTGGCCGCACGAGGTGGGTATTGAGGAGATCTGCCTGCATCTGCATGAGGAGATTATTGATGCTTGCGCCGCCGTCGACGCGGACGGTCGTGAGTTTGGAATGCAGATCGTTGGACATGGCTTCGAGCAGATCCGTATTCTGCTGACAAATGCCCATCAGTGCGGCGTAGGCAATATGCCCCTTTGTCGTTGCCCGGGTGATGCCGGTAATGATGCCGCGGGCATTGGGATTCCAGTGGGGGGCTCCGAGTCCGGTGAGTGCGGGGACGAGGATGACGCCGCCGGAATCGCTGACGGTATTGGCGAGTGCTTCGACTTCGGCTGAGGACTGAATGATGCCGAGGCCATCGCGGAGCCACTGGACCAGGGCGCCGGCGACGAATGCGCTGCCTTCGAGTGCGTAGGTGGGCTGATTGCCGAGCTGCCATGCGCATGTCGAAAGCAGACCATGCTGCGAACGGACGATGTGGCTGCCCGTATTCATGAGCAAAAATGCCCCTGTGCCAAAGGTACATTTGGCATCTCCCGCACTGAAGCAAATCTGACCGAACAGAGCGGCCTGCTGATCGCCCATGATGCCCGAAATGGGGATGCCGTCGGGAAGTCCCGGAACGCCTTTGGTGTAGCCGAAAATGGCATCATTGTTCAGAATGCGCGGCAGCATAGTCCGCGGAACGCGGAAGATTTCGAGCAGGTCATCATCCCAGTCGAGCGTTTCGAGGTTCATGAGCAGGGTGCGCGAAGCGTTGGAGCGTTCGGTCGCATGGACCTGACCGCTGGTCAGCTGCCAGAGCAGGAACGTATCGATCGTACCAAAGCAGAGCGCGCCGGCTTCGGCTTTGTCCTGAGAATCCGTCTCATCGAGGATCCAGCGGATTTTGGTGGCCGAAAAATAGGGATCGCAGAGGAGACCGGTTTTTGTGCGGATCATGGGTTCGAGGCCGCGTTCCTTGAGCTTTTTGCAAGTATCGGTCGTCCTTCGGCACTGCCATACGATGGCGTTGTAGAGGCATTTGCCGGTCTGACGATCCCAGACGAGCGTCGTTTCGCGCTGGTTTGTCAGGCCGATGGCAGCAATCTGGCGCGCATCGATCCTGGCTCTGGCGATGGCAGTGCCGATGGCTTCGAGGACGGATTGCCAGATTTCGTCGGGATTGTGTTCGACGAAGTCCGGTTTGGGATAATGCTGCGGAAATTCGCAGGATGCGGTGCCGCAGACAGCCAGCGTTTCGTCGATAATCATGACAGTTGAGGATGTCGTGCCCTGATCGATGGCCAGAATGTATTGCATGTTGGTACTCCTTGTCGTGGGGATAGGATTCCCGTGGGATGTGTGAGGATTGTATATAACAATTTTGATGTTTTGTACGACGTAATTCGCAATGCACAATGCTTAATGCATAATGCTTAATGCATAATGCTTAATGCATAATGCTTAATGCTTAATGCTTAGAGACGTGTCGCGACACGTCTGTACAGATGATTATTGGGTTAATTTAATGCGAATGCGAATGCGTAATTCGTAATGCGTAGAGACGTGTCGCGACACGTTTGAGGAACAGCGCAGCGTAACCCCGGGTACAGTGGGGTAGATGTGATAGGCGATATGTAGGTATTGTGCGGCGTTGCGACAAGGTATTGAAAAAAAGCGCTGTTTGTCGTATTGCCCATAGGGCAAAAGACAAACACTGGTGGCCGTATGCAATAGGCCACCGCACTGCAAATGGCACAGAATAAGGGAATTTTAAGGAAAATTACCTTATAATCGGTCTTTGCTTGAATGCAAATTTTGGATGTTATAGAACATAATGCGCATTTTTAGGTGCACGCGCACCGGTATAATTATTGTTGCCTAGAGGAAGCCATGAAAGAGCAAAACAATGTGGGTCAGGATGCAATGGTGACATCTTCCATTGAGGAATTTCAGCGGAGTGCCGATATCTTTATGGAGAAACGTCAGTGGAAGAAACTGATTAAATTGCATGATGATAATCCTGAATTTGCAGACTGGCCGGGGGTCGTTTCGACCCTGATGATGGCTGCAGACAATGAGGATGATGCAGTTAAGAAGAGCTTGCTCCTGCATTATTGTGGCCAGATATATGAGCGCAAAATTCAGCGACCGGATGAGGCTATTACGGCCTACCAGATGGCGGTCAAGGCGTGGATCGGGCGAGCGGAGAGTTTTGATGCGGCAAGGCGCATTTATCGCGTCAATGGCAACTTCAAGATGGTGGTCAAGTTGCTGCAGCTTGAACTGAAGCATACGGATTCTGATTCGCGTAAGGCAGAACTGCTCATGATGCTCAGCCTGCTGTGCAGGAACGATATTGGCGATATGGCCAAGGCCGAAGAGTTTGAGGCCAAGGCGCGTGCGATTGACAACGAAGCGGTAGAAAAATTTGTAGCAAAGATTACGGCCGCCGCTGAAGCCAAGGCAGAGAAGGAAGCGAAGGCTGCAGAAGAAGCGAAGGCCGCGGAAGAAGCGAAGGCTGCAGAAGAAGCGAAGGCCGCGGAAGAGGCGAAGGCCGCAGAAGAAGCCAGAGCTGCAGCAGAAGCGAAGGCTGCAGAAGAAGCGAAGGCCGCGGAAGAAGCGAAGGCCGCGGAAGAAGCGAAGGCCGCGGAAGAAGCCAGAGCCGCAGCAGAAGCGAAGGCCGCAGAAGAAGCCAGAGCTGCAGCAGAAGCGAAGGCCGCGGAAGAAGCCAGAGCCGCAGCAGAGGCGAAGGCCGCAGAAGAAGCCAGAGCTGCAGCAGAAGCGAAGGCTGCGGAAGAAGCCAGAGCCGCGGAAGAAGCGAAGGCCGCGGAAGAAGCCAGAGTTGCAGCAGAAGCGAAGGCAGCAGAAGAAGCGAAGGCCGCGGAAGAAGCGAAGGCCGCGGAAGAAGCGAAGGCCGCAGAAGAAGCCAGAGCAGCAGCAGAAGCGAAGGCCGCGGAAGAAGCGAAGGCCGCGGAAGAAGCCAGAGCAGCAGAAGAAGCTAAAGCAGCGGCAGAGGCGAAGGCTGCAGAAGAAGCCAAGGCAGCCGCAGAAGCTAAAGCAGCAGCAGAGGCTAAGCCTGCAGAAGCCCCCAGGAAGGTGGATGAAGTTAAAACTGAAGCCGCCAGAACATTGGTGAATAGTGATAATGTGAATTCTATTCTGGAATGCTGCGAAACGATCTATCGTCTTGCAGATTTGGAACAGAAAGATTCCATCGGTGATGTCGCAGCAAAAGCGTGTGACCTGATTTCGGAAATTGATGAAGCCTGGCCGCTGTGTGATGCTCTCGAAGAGGTGGGCAGTTACGAGCCGCTGGATGCGACTCTGGCAGCATTGGTATCCAAACTTCCGGAAGAATCATCGAAGCGAATATTGTCTGCTGATCGTGCCGACGTGCTGGATCTTCATCTTGAGCGCCGGGATGAGGCTGTCGAAATCGCCACGCCGATCGCAGAAGGTGAAGACAGAGCAGCCTATAAGGCAAAAGCCATTCTCGCCGGCAAAGACAGGAGTGAGCTTCAGACACTGACTGCCAGCATGGTGGAAGTTCTCAAGAAGATCAGAAGAACGCCGGAAGAAGTCCCGATGATGCTGGATCTGGCGCACATCTATTGCGATCGTCTCGATTCGCTGAGGGATGCCGAAGAACAGTTCAGACGCATTAAACTTGCCGAGCCCAAGAACTGCCGGATGCTGCGTTTTTATTGTCGGTATTATGAATCGGCAGGCGACTGGCAGCGCGTGCTGAGCACTCTGCAGACATTGAAAGTTGCAGTGGCGGGCAGCTACCGGGAGCTGAATGTTCTGCGTCAGATCGCAGATGTCAGCGAAAACAAGCTGAACAATCCGAACAAGGCCGAGAACATCTGGAAGCAGATGCTCAAGGAAGGCCAGTTTGTTGATGTTGCGCGAGAAGAACTGATTGGTCTGTATCAGCGCATGCAAAAATGGCAGGGACTGCTTGAGATTTATAAGAATGATTTTGAAGCGCTCGAACCGGATCAGAAGGATGCCAGAATTGAAGTACTCAGAAAGTGCATCAAGATCTACGATGAACAGCAGCACAACGACAATCAGGTTATCAAGGCATACCATCAGATTCTCGAGATAGATCCCGAGAATATGGAAGCCGTGAATGCACTGATCGAGCGATATGAAGCCTCGAAGCGCTGGAATGATCTGCTCAAGATTCTGACGCAGAAGGCGGAAACGACGACAGACAAGGAAACGGCGGTTGAGATTTACTACCGGATCGCCAACCTGTGGAGTGACAGTCTTGGCAATGCGACGAGAGCGATTGAGCCGCTGACCAAAGTTGTTGAAATTGATCCGACGCAGCGCCATGCGCTCTGTAAGCTTCATGAGGCTTATGAGCAGCGCAACAATTGGGCAAATCTTTACGAGATAATCAGCAAGGAAGTCGATGTTGCGGATAATGCCGAAAAAGTTTCGCTTTTGAAGAATCAGGCGGAGATAGCTGAAGAGCATCTTCACAGCGTCGAGAAAGCCATCGATAGCTGGGAGAATATGAGCAAAGTGCTTGAGGATCCCAGTGAAGCGCTCGAAGAACTCACGCGTCTGTACGGCAAACAGGGCAATTATGAAGCACTGAAGAGTGTGTATGAGAGAGCCCTGACATGTTCGCACAGCGAATCAGAGCGCGTCGACAACATGGAGAAGATTGCGAATCTGTATCTGACGCATCTCGATCAGCGCGACAAGGGTCTGGATACACTTCATCAGATGCTCGGAATGGATGAGGGCAGGGACCAGGCTCTCGAACAGCTGACTCAGCTTCATCGGGATGCAGAAGAATGGGATGCACTCATTGAGCTGTATCTTGAACAGGGAAAAGCCGCAGAGCTGTATGAACTGCTCGATTTGACAGCTGGTGATCTCGACAATGTGGATACCCAGATCGATCTGTACGAACGTCAGGCGAAGGTTGCCCTGGAACATTTGAACGACAGGGATATGGCGGTTGCTGCCTACGAGAAGATTCTCGAAGTGGATCCGACGCATGAAAAGACGGCAAAGCGGCTGCTGGAATTCTATATGGAACGCGGGGATCATGCCAAGGCGATCGATGCGATCCAGATCATTATTGCATGGACTTCCAACATGGAAGAAAAGATCGCCATGCATGTTCAGATCGCGAATCTGTACGAAGAGAGTCTCGGCAATATTGAGTGTGCGGTGAACTGGTATGCCAAGGCCGTTGCACTTGCTCCCAATCGCGGAGATTTGCGCGAGCATTTTGAATCGCTCGTGGACAAGAGCGAATCCTATGCGCTCCTTGGCGATGTTTATGGCGGTCTGGTCAAATCCGGGGAACTGGATGATACGTCCCGCCTGGGCGTTCATCGTGTACTTGCGCGCACGTGTCAGCAGAAGCTTTCGAAGACTGAAGATGCCATCGCAAGCTGGGAATACTGCCTGAACGCAGACGAACGGGATCTTGAGGCAATCAATGCACTCTGTGAACTGTATGAGCAGTCCTGCAGCTGGGATAAACTGCTGGCAGCCGTCGACCGGAAACTTGGTCTGACGGAGGATGATTCCGAGATCATCAATCTTTCATTCAAACGCGCGAATCTGCTTACGACGCAGCTTACACAGCTGGATGAAGCTGAAAAATCGTATCAGCGCATTCTCGATATCGACAGTTCAAATCTGGATGCCCTTCGCGGCCTGAAATCGATTTATGATACGACGGAGAATTGGCCGAAACTCGTTGAAATTCTCAAACGTGAACAGGAACTTGAGTCTGATGGACGCCTCGAGCTCATGTTTGAACTGGCAGAAATAGAACGTACGCACCTGGGACAGACGGATGATGCAATTCAGCTGTATGCCTCCATTCTGAATGAGGATCCGGGGCATGTACGCACGATAGCTACTCTCGAGGAACTGGTTCGCGGAGGAACGGAACCCGGACGGATTGCCCAGATTCTCGAACCTGTGTACGAACAGGCTGGTTCTCATGCCAAACAGTGCGAAGCTCTTGAAATCCGGCTTAAATCGCTGGATAAGGCAGAAAAAGTCCCCGTTCTCTGGCAGATATTCGATATTCGTCATGATGTCCTTCATGATGATGTTGCGGCATTTGATGTTTCTGTCCGTCTGTTCATGCTGACTCCGGATGATGAAAGAGTCTGGGACAATCTGGCGATGCTCGCAGAAGGCGCGAATGATGTTTCGAAGTGGGAGCAGATCAGTGCGCTTTATGCCGATGTTCCGCTGGATGAAGAGTTTAACGATGACTGGCGTTATGAGCTGCTGCGCCGCCGTGCCCTGATCGTCGAAGAAAAACTCGGCAAAGAGGACGACAGCATCGTGCTGTGGGAACAGCTGCATGCGCATGAACCCGAGAAGATCGAACCCATCCAGCACCTTGAAAAACTCTATAAATCCGCGTCAATGTTTGAGAAGCTCGTTAAACTCTACGAGTTTGAGACGGAACTTTCGGATTTCTCGGACGATGAACGCATTCGCATTCACCTCGAAGCTGCCCAGATTTATGAGGATATCCTCGAGAAGCCCGAAGATGCGATCCGCATTTTCCGTGCAGTGCTCGAAATCGATTCTACTCGCGAAGAGGCTTTGAATGCTCTGGAACGTCTGTATTCGTCGAATGAGAAGTGGAACGAACTGGCCTCGTTGTATGAAGATGAGCTCAATATCTATTCGGACTCTGACCGCGTGGAAGCCATTCGCAGCAAACTGGCCGGGGTTTATACGGAACATCTGGCGAATTATGAGGGTGCGATTGAGTGCTATCGTGCGATTCTCGAAGTTAAACGCGATGATGAAGTCATTGCGTCAGCTGATGCACTTCTGCGGAAGCTCGTTTCGGTTGAGGATGAGAATGCGGCAGAATATCGCGCTTCGATCTGCGAGCTTCTGGAACCGATTTATGTCGAAAAATCGAGCATGTCCGAGCTGATTTCGCTTTTGCGCATCAAGCTGGCGGACTGCGATGACAACTATGAAAAAGTTGAGCTCAATCGCCGCATTGCTGGAATTCTTCAGAAAGATCTCAATGATGACAGAGGTGCATTCGATGCACTGAAGGATGCGCTGAAGCTCGATGTTTCGGATGAATCGCTGCGGGCTGATTTTGAATCCCTTGCCCTTAAACTTGAGCAGCCGGAAGAGATCATTCATCTTTATGAAGGATGCCTGCAATCGGTTGAAGATGAAATGCTCTCGGTTTCATTGCTCAAGAGAATGGCCGGTATTTATGAAGATGAGCTTCACGATTCTGAACATGCCATTGAGGCTTATCGCAAGATGCTCGAAATTGACGATATGGATGCTTCGACGCTGAATGCACTCGAAACGCTCTATACGAACGAGCAGAAATGGCCGGAACTCATTGGAATTCTTAAACGAAAAGCAGATCTTGGCAATGGTGATGAAAAAGTCGAGATTCTGCGCAAGATGGCAACGATCAGCAATGACTGCATTGGTGATGTGAAGTCCGCGATCGAGTGCTATCGCGAAATTCTCGACAATGTTTCGGATGATCGCGATGCACTGAATTCTCTGGAATCTCTCTACTCACAGACGGAAGACTGGGAGAATCTTTCGGAGAATTATGGCGTTAAACTGCAGCTCGCCACAGATAATGATGAGAAACGCAGTCTTCTCTGGAAAATGGCCAATATCCAGGAAGAACGACTCGATCATAAGGATGATGCAATTCAGAACTATGTTCAGATCCTCGATATTTATCCGGAAGACAAAGAGGCGCTGGATGCATTGGATCGCCTCTATCTGAGCATGGAAAGTTACGATGATTTGACGGATATCCTGCAGAAGAAACTGGCGCTCAATTCCGATGCTGACAATGCGGATGCCATTGAATATCGCCTCGGTCAGGTCTATCAGAACAAACTCGATTCGGTTGAGCAGGCCATCGATTATTACAAATCGATTCTCGAACGTCATCCTGAACACGCTGGAGCACTTGAAGCTCTGCGCGGACTGCTCGGGAATGAGGATTATCGTCTGGATGCATCGCGCGTACTTGAGACTGTTTATGAGCGCACGGAACAGAGTGAGAAGCTGGCTGATATCCTCGAGATTCAGCTCTCTGATGAGTCAGATCCCTTCGCCCAGGTTGACCTTCTTAAGAGAATTGCCGGCATTCATCAGGATAAGCTTTCGAATTATGAGGCTGCATTCAAGGATTATGCCCGCATCGTTAAACTGAGCCAGGAACCTGATTATATCGAACAGATCGAGAACCTGTCTGAGATTCTCAACAATAAAGCTGAACTGGTCGGTGTGTACAAGGATGTTGTGGGCAATGTCTACGATGCAGAACTTCAGGTCTCCTTCAATAATAAGATCGCCGATATGCTGAAGGATCATCTGGAGGATGAGGCTCAGGCGGAAACCTATTATAAAGCGACACTTGAGGTTCAGGCCGATGATGCCCATGCCCTGGATGCTTTGGATGGTATTTATACCAAACGCGAATCCTGGAACGATTTGCTTGGCATTCTCGAAGCAAAACTGGATGCCGAAATGGATGGCGATAAGCAGATTCCGCTGTTGTACCGCGTGGCAGAAATTCAGGAATCCCTGTGCGGCAATCACGATGATGCAATTGCAACCTATCAGCGCATTATCGAGACAGATCGCAGCCAGACAAAGGCCAAGGATGATCTCTATGTGATTTATGAAAAGCAGGAGATGTGGGACGATTTGAGCAATCTTCTGCGTTCGGAGATCGATGATGCCACAGAAGAGTCATCAAAACTCGATCTTAAATTCAAACTTGCCAGGATCCAGAATGAAAAGCTCAACGATGATTATGAAGCAATTCAGACGCTGCAGGAAATCATCCATGAGAACTCTGAACATGCCGATGCCCGTGCGTATCTGGAAGAGCTCTTTGAAAAGGGTGTCAGTGTTTCGTCGATTGCTGAAATACTCGAACCTTTGTATCAGGCTGGCAATGATTGGCATAAACTCATTCATTCTCTGGAAGTTCGTGCCGAACACGAAGAAGATGAGTTCTCGAAGGCCCAGATCCTCGATGAAATTGCGAAGACCTGGCTGCAGAATCTTTCGGACAAATCGAAGGCTCTCGAGACCTATGGACGGATTCTCCTGCTGCAGCCGACGGATTCGAATGTCCAGGCAAAAGTCGAAGCATTGGCTGCGCAGACTGGTGAGCTTCAGGTTTGGGCTGATCTCTACACGCAGGTTCTGGAAAAGAACCTCGTCGATGATTACAACGACAAGCGCGTGTTCATGATTTCTTTGGCAAAACTGCTTGCAGAGCGTCTCGACAATCATGACAAGGCCCGCGAACTTTGCCGGCAGATGATTGCGGAAGAGCCCGAAGAAGCAGAAGCATACGACATCCTGGAATGGTCTTATGCTGTGAAACGCGATTATAAGGCTCTGCTCGGGCTGTGGATCCAGAAATCCGAAATCATGCAGGATCAGGACGAAAAGCTTGGTCTTATGCTGCGCATCGCGACGCTCCAGGAAGAGTTCGAACATGATGATATGGCTGCATGCAAGACCTATCAGCAGATGCTCGAAATCGATCAGAATTCATCGAGTGCAGCTGCGGCTCTTGAACGCCTGTACAAGAAGACTGAGCAATTCAATGAACTCGCCGAATTCTATCGTCAGCAGAGCGATTATGCGGCAAGCGATGATGCTCGTGTTGAATACATGCATAAGCTGGGGGTGGTTCTTTTCCGCGAACTTCACAAGACAGAAGAAGCCATCGAAGTTCTCGGAAATGCGCTTTCCATTCAGCCTTCGTCGACTGCCTGCAAACGCGCGGTCGAGAAGATGCTCAGCGCGACGGATGCGACGGAAGAAAATGTCGAACTCCGCAAGAATATGGCCACTATGCTCGAGCCGCTTTATTCGGATGATGAATGGAATAAGCTCGCACGAGTTCTGGATGTCATGATCGAAGTCGCAGACGATCCTATGGATAAAGTCAATCTCTACATGCGGCAGGCTGCAATCTATGAAGCGCATGATTCACATCACAGACGTGCTTTTGATACTTATGCAAAAGCCTTCGTCATGGATCCCAATATGGCCGATGCTCGCTGCAAGCTCGAAGAGATTTCTCCGGAGCTTGAGAATGATGCCATTTTGGCCGGTGTCTATGAACAGGCCATTCAGACCTGTGATGATGATGTCGAGAAAGTTGCTCTGTATGAACGGCTTGCACAAATTCAGAAAGACAGCCTGAACGATTTGGAGAAGGCTTCGGAGTGCTACGAGGCAATTCTGAAACTGGATGAATTCCACATGAATGCAATCTGTGCTCTGGAAGATCTTTATGCCAGAACTGCGCAGCATGAAAAACGCGTGGTCGTTCTGAAGAAACATGCTGAGAATGCATCCAATATGATCGATCAGAAGGATCTTTACTATCAGATTGCGGAACTTCAGGAAAAATCGCTCAATCAGGTTGATGCTGCAATTCAGACCTATCAGTCCATTCTCGATCTTGATGCAGAGGATCAGGTCGCTCTCGATGCACTTGAACTGCTCTATCAGAAGACTGAGAACTGGAATGAACTTATTCTCATTTACAAACGCAAGATTGATGCGGCAACAGATTCCGATTCCAGAGTCGCTCTGGGGGTGAAGGTCGCTTGTGTTTATTGCAACAAACTCAATGATGTGGACAGCGCAATCGAGAATTACGTCCAGGCTCTGAATGAGAATCCGGATAATCTCGAAATACTGAATGCACTCGAAGAGCTTTACGGAGAAACCAAACGGTATGATGATTTGCTCGAAATCCTCCAGAATAAGGCTGATTATGCCGGAAAACATGAAGATTCCGATCTCAAGCACAATACCGAACTCAAGATGGCGAATATTCTCATCGATGATTTGAATGACAATGCAAGAGCCATCGAAGTCCTTCATGCCATTCTGCAGGACGATGAATCCAACCAGGATGCCATTGATTTGCTCAACAAATTGCTGGCCAATGATGGACTTGTCGGCGAAATCGCATCGTTCCTGATGCCGATTTATAAGAATTGTCAGAAGGATGCTGAGTATGTTGGCCTGTGTGAGCGTCAGATTCAGGTTTCGTCAGACGATTTTGAAAAACGTTCGCTCTATCTGGATGCTGCGAATGTTGCCGACGAAAAGCTCAATGATGCCGACAAAGCCCTTGGATTTATCGTTTCGGCTCTGCTCGCTTCACCCACGGATGATGAAATCATCGAACTCGCTGAGAAGGTGACTGCGCATCACGAGTGCTACGGGAAGATGACTGAGCTCTGTGAGAAGGTGATTGGCGAAGCCAATGATCCGGATGCAACCGTCAAGCTCTCACTCATTGCTGCCCGTTACTATGAGCAGAATCTGAATGATACGGATAAGACGATCGTCCAGTTTGAACGCGTGATGGATGTTGATCCGCTCCACGAAAGTGCGCTTGAGAATCTCCATCGTCTCTACAAACAGACGAATCAAAAGGAAAAACTCGCTTCTATTCTGCAGCGCAGGGTTGAAGCCGGTGCTCAGCCCCTCAACGAAATCCGGTTTGAACTCGTGGAGCTCAAACTCGAATCAGAGCCTGCAGCCGCACTCGAACTGCTCAAACAGATTCTCTGGGAAGAAGCGGATAATGAGAATGCACTCCATGCACTCGAAAAACTGCTTTGTCACAAAGAACTTACGCTCGATATTGCCGAATTCCTCGAGCCTTACTACACGAAGACCGGTGAAAACCGGAAGCTCGTCGAACTGCTTCAGGCCAAGGTCGATATGACGGAAGATCCGTCGGATGCTCTGATGCTGCTCAAGCAGATTGCAAAACTCGAACTCGAGGTTCTGAACGACAACAGGGCTGCATTTGCGACTTACGTCAAAGCTCTTTCGAAGGATCCTTCGGATACGGAAGTCCTTACTGCCATCGAAAAAATTGCAGAAGAACTCGGGCTTTGGAATGAACTTGCTCAGGCGTATGGAAAAGCAATTGAGGCTGCTTCGGATGATTCCGAGAAACTCGTCCTCTATGCCAAACAGGCTCACGTGCTGGCTGAACATCTCGAGAACTATGAGGATGCGAAAGTCGCCCTCAATGCAATCATCGAGATCGATCCCGAAAATCTGGATGCCCTCCATGCACTGGAAAGTATTTATGCAAAACAGGGAGATAACGAGAATCTGCTCAATATCAAATCGCGCGTTGCCGATCTGACATTCGTCGCTTCGGATCAGAAGATGGTTCTCTATCAATGTGCAGATCTTGCCCTGAATACGCTCGGCCAGAACGAACGCGGTATGGGATTCCTGGAACGCATCATTGAAATTGATGATCGTGCGGTTGATGCCATTGATCCTCTGCTCGTTCTGTATTCCGAAGCCGGAGCTTTCGATAAATATGTCGATCTCCTCAATAAGAAGCTGCTGACCCTGAGTGAAGATTCCGACAAACTGGATGTTTTGATGAAGATTGCTCAGACCAATGAGGTCAAGCTCAATGATCCTGCTGCAGCCATTGATGCCTATCGCAGTGCACTGGAAATCAGGCACGATCCGCAGATTTACAGCGCACTCGAAAACATCTTCGTGAAACACGAACAGTATCAGGACCTCGATGACCTCTATCTGGCACAAATCGATGATGCTGACGATCCAAAACAGAAAGCTGCCATCCGCATTAAACGTGCACACATTGCGGCTGCCAACTTCAATGACGATCTGCAGGCAATCGATCTGCTCAAAGAAGCACTCGCAGATGATCCTTCGAGTGTGGAAGCATTTAATGCACTGGATGACATCTATTCCCGCAACGGAAACTTCGAGGAACTCTTCGAACTCCTGAAGGAACAGAAAGAAAAAGCCACGACCGAGGATGCTGTTTTGTCATTCAATATCCGTATTGCAAAACTTGCGGCAACTCACCTTGGCGATCCCGACAAGGCCATTGAATCCCTGACGGAAGTTATTCAGGCACAGCCGGGTAATCTTGAGGCAATTGATTCACTCATCGAAATCTATGAGCAGCAGAAATCCTTCGATCTCGCCATGGGTATGCTGAATCACAAACTCTCATGCCTCCAGACCGATGAAGACAAATCTGAGCTTCACTGCCATCTCGCCAGATTGCTCAAGACCGCCAACTGGGATGTTTCTCAGATCGAAGAGAACTACAATGCTGCGCTCAGATGCAATCCGAAAAACGAGCAGGCTCTCGATGCGTTGCTTGATATCGCAAAGAATGCCAACAATACATCAAGGCAGATTGAACTCCTCAACATTCGTGCTGACAATCAGACGGATGATGAGGCCAGGAACAAGATTCTGCTCGAAATCGCCGATGTTGCCGATACTGATGCAGATTGTGCACCGATGGCAACTGCCGCCCTGGCTAAAGTTTATGCTTCGCGTCCGGATGATATTGATTTGGGCGAAAGACTCGTCAATGCCTACATCAAATGTAATCAGACCGAACAGGCGACACAGGTTCTCAATACCATTATTGAAAATCTCAGTGCGGCAAAACAGAACAAGCGGCTGCCTCCGTTCTATAGCCTTAAGGGCAGGATCCTCAAGCTGAACGGCGATGTTGCTGGTGCACGCCAGGCCTTTGAAGCGGCCAGTGCCATCGACAAGAACAACATCCCCAATAACCTTGAACTCGGCATCCTGCTTTATGAAGTCGGGGACTATGAGAACGGTCTCAAGACCATGACGTCGCTTCTGCTCCAACAGATGAACATCAAGGATAAGGCAGTCAAGACGAAGATCTTCTATTACCTTGGCATGCTCCGCGTGAAGACGAACGATCCGAAACGCGCGAAGGACATGTTCAATCGTGCACTCAGTGTCGATCCCAATCATGAGCCGACAAAAGAAGCTCTGGCCAATCTTGGTTGATTCGGATAAAAAGGCCCCCCGCCAGGGGGCTTTTTTTTATGTTTACGCCGCTTTTGCCTTGGGAATGCGCGGCGTTTTCGTGCTATTGGCTCATCGCCAATACGCACTCAAAATATTTTTAGAGCAAAAGAAAAACAAATTTCATTTTGGCGCGTCAATTGCTTAATTAATCATCAGGCACACGATGCCGGATTTGAAATCAATCGCTTGAGTATCCAAACAATAGTCATATTGCAGTCATAGGGGAGGAAGCCATGATTAGAAGATTTTCAATACTTGCCGCACTGCTTGTTTCAATTTTCTCACTCAGTGGGTGTTATTCGGGCACATATACGGTCACCACGCGTACTGCAGCATCCCGGGTTTCATATTATGGACCCCATCCTGTATACGATATCAACGGAAATGCAGACTGGTGCGATATTCAGGGACCTCATACCCATCTGTATTCGCCGGATTCGGATGATTTTTACGTCATTGACAATGGTCGTTATGTGTTTGTTGGTGATCCGAGCTACTACGTCTCCAACATCTATTTCGACACCTATTACTACATGGGCGTTCATCCCCTTCCCTACGGGAATCACTGGTGCTACATCAATGGGCCTCACAGACATCACTGGGCAGCTTCCGGGTATTACAACTATACGCGTGTAGGTTCTTACAACTATTATACGTACTATGGTGCCCGCAACAGCTATTACGATCCCCATCACAGGCACTATGATCTCCATAGCTACTACAGCTCACATCCGCCTGTTCGCTACAGCAGCGGCGGTCGGGTTTCTGTCGGTATGCAGCAGGGTCCCGATTATGGCCATGGTCATAATCACGGCGGTGCATCGGCTTCCAATAGCCGCGGCAGTGTGAATGCGAATACTGTCTATCAGACCTCCGGTAATGCCCGGCCTTCTGGCAATGTAGGCAACAACTCCGTTGCAAGACCTGCAAACAGTGGTGCAAATAATTCCGTTTCGCGTCCGTCTGCCGGCGGCAGCTACAACGGTACGGTTTCGCGTCCTTCGACGAGCGGCAACGCCTCCGTTTCGCGTCCTTCGACGAGCGGCAACGCCTCCGTTTCGCGTCCTTCGACGAGCGGCAACGCCTCCGTTTCGCGTCCTTCGGCCGGTAGCAGCAGCGGATCGTATGGTTCAGCATCACGTCCTTCGACGGGCAGCAGCAACGTGGGTTCGCGTCCTTCGACGAGCACGGGCAGTGGATCTTATGGTACGGCATCGCGTCCTTCGACGGGCAGCAACGTAGGTTCCCGCCCCTCGACGAGCACTGGTAGCGGATCTTATGGTACGGCATCGCGTCCTTCGACGGGCAGCAGCGTAGGTTCCCGCCCCTCGACGAGCACTAGTGGATCGTATGGTACAGCATCGCGTCCTTCGACGGGCAGCAGCGTAGGTTCCCGCCCATCGACGAGCACAGGCAGCTCCTACGGTACAGGTTCGCGTCCCTCGACGAGTACGGGCAGCTCCTACGGAACAGGTTCGCGTCCCTCGACGAGCACAGGCAGCTCCTACGGCACAGGTTCGCGTCCTTCGACGAGCACGGGCAGCTCCTACGGTACAGGTTCGCGTCCTTCGACGAGCAGCAGCTCCTACGGCTCAGGTTCTCGTCCTTCGACGAGCAGCAGCTCCTACGGCTCAGGTTCCCGTCCTTCGACGAGCAGCAGTTCCTATGGCTCAGGTTCGCGTCCTTCGACGAGCACAGGCAGCTCCTACGGTTCAGGTTCCCGTCCTTCCTCGAGCAGCGGCAGTTCCTACGGTTCAGGTTCCCGTCCTTCTTCGTCCGGACGTGTTTCCAGCGCCAGCGGCAAGAGCCAGTACATGGAAGAAGAGGATGAAGGCAACGGATCGCGTGCCAGTCGCTCTGGCCGCAGCGGAAGCGGTTCCCGTCCTTCCACCGTATCCCGCAGCAGCAGCGGCCGTCCTTCGAGCAGCGGCAGAAGATAATCCCAAAAATTCAGTATCTGATTCATATAGCGCCGGAAACGGCGCTATATTGGATTTTGGCATCCCAAAAGGTCGGATGCCGCAGCCGGAGCACATCTGAAGGTGTGCATTTCTTGTCGGAGGCGTGTGGTCGGAATTGCAATAATGCATAAAAACTGTTGAAAGTATTGCGGGTTGTTTTTATCCTAGAAACAGTTTTGTTCTTTTGCGGAACATCTAAAATACGAAGCCAGCCTGATAGTTGTGGCTTTGAATGGGTTGATAGATACAGTGGCTGAAAGGCCCATCGTTGAAGGAGTTATTATGAAACTGAAAGTTTTTAGTCTTGCACTGCTGCTTACGGCATTCGGTATGGCCGGATGCGATAACTGCGGGAATGGTGAACTCGACGTGGAAGAAGGCGAAGAGTGCGATGATGGCAACATCGATGATGGCGATGGTTGCTCCGCTCTTTGTTTGAATGAAACCACTACGGATCCGGGAACGGGAACGGGAACGACAACTACCACACCATCGACGCCATCGACGCCATCGACACCGACACAGACCAGTCCTGTTTGCGGCAATGGAAGAATTGAGAATGGCGAGGAATGTGATGGCAGTGATGACTGCACGGCCGATTGCAAATTAAAGGCAACCCCAACAGCCGTCTGTGGCAATGGTAAGAAAGAAAGCGGCGAGGAATGCGATGACGGCAACAAGACGGACGGCGATGGCTGTTCCGCGAAGTGCAAGAAAGAGAGCTCGACAAATCCGCCGGCAGGTGATTGCCCCAATGAGGGTGACGAGTGTACAAAAGATTTGTGCTGCGGTGGGGATGCATTCGTGTGTGAGAGTGGCAAGTACGCAGTTTATGAGTGTAGCAGTGGTACCGCATGTGATCTGTTCGGAGGTGAGGTAGATTGTGTTGAGTCATGTTCTTCAGACGATACTAAATATGATATGGTAAGCACGGGTGATTGTGATGGCGGTAAGTTCGAATATGCTGTATGCCAGAAGAGTGATTCCGGCAAATATGGCGTTATTTGGGGCAATTATGCCACGGGATATTGTCTGGATGAAACTACACTCCTAAGTTGCAGCGGTGGCTCAAAACCTGCTGAGTCAACGTGTTCTGATGTGTGCACTGAAGTGGATGGTTTTAAGGACGTTTGTGAGTGATAGAAAAACCTTTTAACCATATAATATAAAGGAAATGATATGAACAAAAAGAGTTTTGCTGTACTGGGTGGAATTCTCGTTATGTTGGCGCTTTCGGGCTGCGAAAAGGTTCAGGATGCCATTTGTCCGCCGCCGCCTCCTCCGTGTCCGGAACCCGTCGTCTGTCCGGAACCCGTCGTCTGCCCGGAACCGGAGCCATGTCCGGAATGCCCTGAAGCGAAAGCCGACGAAGCCGCAGAGGGCGAAGCTGCCGCTGATGGTGCAGCCGCAGAAGGTGATGGCGCTGCAGATGATGCTGGCGAAGCAAAGAAACCAAGAAGGAATATGGTTCCCAAAGCTGAGAATAATGCAGCGGATAGTGGCAAAAAAGCGGCTGGCAGCGATTCCTCTGCCAGCAAGAAAACTTCCGGGAGCACCACCAGGAAAACAGGTGGGCGCCGGGGTGGTATTAAAGGCCGCTGATAACCTTGGTTGAAAAAAGCCGCGTATTGCGTGAGCAATAGCGGCTTTGCGCGTGCGTATTGGCCTAAGGCCAATAGCAGCGCACCACAAAACACAAAAACAAAAAAAGCCCGCCAAATGCGGGCTTCATTTTTATCTGCACCTGTTCAGAGCTGATTCTGGAGCCACCAGAGCTGGGCATCGATCGTATCAGCTATTGCCTGCGGGCGATCGCCCTCGGCAGGACGCGTATAGGGATTGCCGATTTCCTTGTGGGCCCATGGCACCCAAGTTTGCTTGTACCAGCCCCAGTCGATATCTGAACCCGTACCCGGCGGTGTCGAACCGCTGTAGCCGGAAAATGTCCGGATACCAGTCAGAGCCACAATCTCCTGGCCGCCGGAAATGTGGTAGATGTGGAGGTTTCCGCGATTCGGGAACTGGGCATTCAGATTGGTCGCCCAGCCGCCGTAAAATGTGCCGGACGGACGGACAGGATTGTTGATTTTGGTCGAAGTGATGCCGAACTCATCGCTCTTGCACACGCTGTCGTACGATGAAACGTAGATGTTGATGTGATTGTACTCAGATTTTTTGCGCAGTTCCTGTGCCATCAGCACGACGAGACAGCCGCCGCGCGAACTTCCGGCCAGAACGATATTTTCGGTATCGGGCGTGATTTTCTTTTCGAGCCATTTGGTGAATCCCTGAACGAGACGGCTGCGTTTGGCGCTCGACATCGTGTAGTCAAAATTGTTGTCGGGCGCTACGGCGAACCAGGCATTCGGGAACCAGTTCTGGGCTTTGAGTTTCATGGCCATGGAACGACCGTCCAGGCTCACACCCGTACACTGGACATTGCCGCAGTTGCTGTCCCACGTCGCAAACTGTCCCGTAATGCCGTTCTGATGGCCGCTGCTGGAGATCTTCTGTCCGGCTGTCATGAAAATGACGTTTTTATGAACGCCCGGATTGGCAATCTCGGCAATCCTGACGTTGTACAGAACATCCAAATCCGCATTCGGGACATTGAACTGCTTGAATTCGTCGACAATTTCCTTCTTGCCCCAGAAATTGACTTTTTTGGCCACACGCTTGGCAACCAGATTATTCATCTGCGTGCCGTCAGCGTAAACGGGTTGGCCCGGCAAGACAGCAGCAGAGACCTCCTCAAACTCATCGTCAAAATCAGCTTCGGAACACGAAGTGACCAGCACAAATGATAACATGGCCAGAGCCAGAAGAATGAACTTTTTCATAACTGCCTCCTGTCAAAATGTGTAGGGTGACTCTGCTTTACTCCCCCGACCGGCTATAATAGTATTTTTATGGGATGTCGCAAATAATTATCTGAAAAATAAGATAAAAATCATGGCTGTATGTTGGCCCGTATCTTGCTTTGGTTGGATTATACAACGGCGTGATGGCGCATTTTTTATGTGGCGCGCATCTTGCTTCGCATACGATGCGCTTGACGACGCTATGACTTTGTCATACGCGTCGTCTTTTTTTTATATATAATAATCTGATGATATATTTGCGTTCTTTCGTACATGTTATTTGTATTGCATTGAATCTGTTGTGTAATTTAGGAAAATGTATATATCTGAAATTGCAGCGATACGTTTAAAAAATGGTGCTGCACATTGAGAATGATCCCTTGTTGTCGGTGAATGATCTCGGGACCGGTGAAATGTGAATAAAATTATCAAATTGATAAAAAAATATTTTTATTTTGTAGAAATTGAACAAATATTGTGGTACAAAGTGTAACAGGTTATTTAAAATATTTGTGTTGTGTTCAATGCCAATGGAGGTGCTTATGAATAAGGTATTTCGTTTTGTCTTGTTGTCGTCTGCTCTTGCATTGCTCGGATTGAACGGGTGCGATTCCGAGGTCGTTTCTGAGAAAGCGGATACCGGGGATGCCTGCACGGATGTTTGTACTCCGGATGATCTGAAGTGCGATGGCAATGCAGTCTATGTTTGTCAGAAAGATGAAGAAGACGAGAGTGCATGTTACGCATGGGCTGTGAAGGAAAAATGTGCGAAGGGCAAGTCCTGCGACGAAACCAGATTCGAGTGCGTCGCTGTCGAATGTTCGGATACCTGCGATGAGGAATCGCTTTATCGCTGTTCCCTGAAAGGACTGCTCAAGTGCACGCCCGACGCAAACGGATGCGCCTCTTGGGTCGTCGTCGATCGATGCGAGGGCAAAACCTGCGATCCGGATTCGCTGGAATGCGTCAATGATGATGAGATCGACCTTTGTCCGAATGCCTGCGATCCGGATAAGGAACCCAAAAAGTGCGATGGCGAGGATCTGTATGAATGTCAGGAAAGCGGGGTGGTCGATGGATGTTACACATGGACGCATGTGATGACGTGCGACAATGGCCAGCACTGCGACGAGACGACATTCGAGTGTACCGTCGGTTGTACGGAGATTTGCGAGGAATCCCAGTCCACTCGCTGTTCTGTGGATGGACTGGAACAATGCGCTCCCGACGAAAAGGGGTGTGCCTCATGGTCGGTTGTCGATGCCTGCGAAGGCGGATCCTGTGATCCAGAAACGCTTAAATGCGTCAAATCATGTGATGATCAGTGCGCGGATGACGAAAAGAAGTGCGAAGCCAATGGTATTGCCACATGTATAAAGGATGCGGACGGCTGCCTTGTATGGGGTGAACCCGCAGCATGCGGGGATAAGAAAACGTGTGATTCGGAAACCGTTCAGTGTGTCGATGTCTGCAATTCGAACTGCACCGAAATAGGTAAAAAGGAAAACCATGCGACGTGGCAGAGGGTTTGTACTGACGTCAACGGAAAGGGCTGTCTGCAGTGGAAAGAGACCAGATGTAAGAAGGGCGAAAAATTCGATGCCGGTCAGAACAAATGTGTTTCGGTCTGCGGCAATGACTGCGAACCATTTACTATCGTGTTTTTGCCGGACACACAGTACTACACGCGAAATATTGAAAAAAATAGTAAGGGTGAATTTGTCAAAACGGACGGAAGTGTGAATATTTTTCCGGATCAGCTCAAATGGATCAGTGATTACAGAAAAGATTTTAACATTAAAGCTGTCATTCATCTGGGGGACATCACAGATACGAATGATTCAAAGGCCTGGCAGTTCGCTGATAAAGTTTATGCAAAATATATGGATAGCATGAATATGCCCTATACGGTTGCACCTGGAAATCACGACTATAAGCGATGTAAAGATAATTCTCAGGGCAGCAGCAAATGTAAGGGCCCCAAACGGGATGCAACGAAATTCTCTTCGTCCGGCAAGTTTAACAATTCGCGTCCGAAGCTCAAGGATCGCGCATGGTTTAAGGGTTTTACAAAAGTCGGGAATTCATATATAACATTTAAGGCAGCAGGTATAGATTTTCTTGTGATTGCCCTGGAATATGCTCCGCGCAAAGAGATGATCAAGTGGGCCGACGATCTCATTTCGAAATATCCCAATCATAAGGTCATTATTGAATCTCACGCATATATTACGCCAGGTGCAAATAATTATTGTAAAGACAAGCCCAGTATGAACGGATCCGGTCAATATACAAACGGATTTTCCAATGCGAGCAAAAAGAACAATGATGCACTGAAAGACTTTGATAAAAATGCGACAAATGGCGAGTACATGTTCAAAAATCTTGTTGCAAAACATAATAATATTATTCTCGTCGTCAACGGACATCACAGCGGTTCGTGTTTTCGTCTGAATAAGGGCAATAACGGGAATACAGTTGCCGAAATGGTCGTCGATTATCAGTCCGAAAACGGAATCAGAGGAAAATGTATTCCGGATGGTGAAACGGTCAAGGATGGCAAGACAAAAGTGACCAAAAGACATGATGGCGGTGCCGGAACGGGATGGTTTAGAATGCTGAAGTTCGATCCAAAAAACTATACCATCACTTCGATTACGACATCTTCGCTCGGGAAAAATCGTTTTGGAAAAGGTAAAGCAGGGAAAGAATGGCTTTACTGCAGCAAATATTATCCTCAGGATCCCAAGAAAAAACCGAGCTACAAAATCGATATGGATGCGCCAGAGCATCGATTTACGCAGAATCATGCCTTCGTGGCCAATTTTGATTTCGTAACCCCGGTGGATTACCAAAAGAAATAAATTATTCGGAGGTTTTGGCCTCCGTCGGCATCGGGCGATTGACCCTGGTATGTCACCGGATGTCACTCGTGTCCGATGCCTGATGCTCAATGAGCCTCTGAATAATCCCATGCCACAACCAAACAATCTCCGCAAAGCCGCTCATTGGCGCAGGATGTCCCCCTCGCCATAAATGAAACGGGGTCGCTCTGCAGGGCGGTGTGGGATTAAACCAATGGTGTCAATTGGTTACAAAAAAAATACGCTTTTCAAATTGCATTTAAGTGATACATTACCGCCATAAAAGTTGTGGGTTCGTTTTTTTTGTCTGCGTGTGTTTTGTGTCGTTTTGCTCAGCGATTATGGAGGTTGACATGAATCATAAGATGTTTCGTTTTGTTTTGTTGTCGTCAGTTCTGGCTCTGATCGGCGTGAGTGGATGCGACTCGGATGCTGGCGCTGAGAAAGTCGGGAATCCCTGCACGGACGCGTGCACTCCGGATGAACAGAAATGCGATGGTGATGCTGTCTATGCTTGTGAAAAGTCCGAGGATACCGAGGATGCATGCTACGAATGGGTTAAGAAGGAAACCTGCTCCGACGGCAAGCACTGCGATGAATCCACAAAGAAATGTGCAGACAATACCAACACGGACAAAAAATGCCCCGAAAAATGCGAGGAAGGTCAGCACTGCGACGAATCGACGGGCTTTGAGTGCGTCGGCGATGAAGAGAAAAAGTGTCCTGCAGAATGCGAGGAAGGTCAGCATTGCGACGAATCGACGGGCTTTGAGTGCGTCGGTGATGAACAGAAGCAATGCCCGGAAGATGGCTGCCCGGAAGGTCAGCACTGCGACGAATCTACAGGGTTTGAGTGCGTCGGTGATGAACAGAAGCAATGCCCGGAAGATGGCTGCCCGGAAGGTCAGCATTGCGACGAATCGACGGGGTTTGAATGCGTCGAGCCCGGAACTTCAGAGGATACTTGCCCGAACGCCTGCGATCCGAACACGGATCAGAAGAAGTGCGATGGCGAAGAAATTCTGACTTGCCAGAAAAAAGAGGACGCCGAGGTCGAATGCTATGCCTGGGCATCTGAAAAAACGTGTGATCATGGTTATCACTGCGATGAGACGACATTCGAGTGTGCCGAGGGCTGCGCAGAAACCTGTGATGAGAATGCGCTGAAGCGTTGTTCCTCTGCGGGCCTGGAACAATGTACGCCCGACGAAAAAGGCTGTGCATCGTGGTCAGTCGTCGATCCCTGCGAAGGCGGAAAGTGTGATTCTGATATGCTGGAATGTATTGGTGCAGAAGATCTTTGTCTGAATGCCTGTGATCCGACCAAAGACCAGAAGAAGTGCGATGGTGAGGATATCTATGTATGTCAGAAAAATGAGGACGCCGAGGTTGATTGCAATGCCTGGGTACATGAAACGACCTGCGAGAGCGGCAAGCACTGCGACGAGACGACTTTTACGTGTATCGATGGCTGCACGGAAATTTGTGTTGAAAATCAATCCACTCGCTGTTCTGCCGAAGGACTGGAACAGTGCAAGCCCGATGATAAGGGGTGTGCATCGTGGTCGGTCGTCGATGCCTGCGAAGGGGGAACCTGTGATTCCGCAACGCTCAAATGCGTCAAATCGTGCGATAATGAATGTACTGCCGATGAAAAGAAATGCGATGGCAATGGCATTGCTAAATGTACAAAGGATGCGGATGGATGTCTGGCATGGGGGACGCCTGCCGCATGTCCTGCTGGGCAGGTCTGCGATTCGAAAACTACATCATGTGTGGCGACCTGCACATCGAACTGTAGTTCAAAAGGCAAAATAGAAGTTCAGGGGGTGGCGAAATACAGAACGTGTACCGATAAGGGCAATAACTGTCTGCAGTGGGTAGAAACCAAATGCAATAGGGGGGAGAAATTCGACGCCAAACAGAACAAATGCGTTTCGGTCTGCGGTAATGACTGTGAACCTTTCACGATTGTGTTCTTACCGGATTCGCAGGAGTATACGCGAAAGGTTAAGAAAAATAGCGATGGCAAATATGTCAAGTCGGATGGAAGTATAAATATTTTCCCGGATCAGCTCCAATGGATTAAGGATAATAAAAATAAATATAATATTAAAGCCGTGATTCATCTGGGGGACATAACGGATACGAATACCAAGATCGCTTGGCAGTTTAATGATGCTACATATGCATCGTATATTGATGGATTGAATTTGCCCTATACAGTGGCTCCAGGAAATCATGATTTTAAACTATGCGATAAAGTTAAAGGTACAACCAATGATAATGCTGCTGTTGATCTGAGTAATAAGAGTTGTAATTGTGCAGTAAAAGGTACTACATATGGTCGAAGTGCTACTCAGTTCCATACTTCAGGCAAGTTCAATCAGACGCGCGCCAAAGTCAAAGACCGCCCATGGTTTAAGGAATATGCTGCAGATAAAACAGCAAAAGCTGGAAATTCATTTATTACATTCAAGGCGGCTGGTATCGATTTTTTAGTGATAGCAATAGAATATGCACCGCGCAATGCTGTCATAACGTGGGCTAACAATGTGATTAAAGCCCATCCTAATCACAAGGTCATCGTTGAGACACATTCCTACCTTAGTCCTGCGCAACTCAGTCACTGCACTGCGGTACCCAAGAAAAGTGGTTCCGTGTTTACAAACGGATACTCCGGAGTAGATGATGATGCCATGAAGGGATTTAACAATGATGCCAACGGCGGATCGGATTTGTACAAAAAACTCATCGCCAAGCATAACAATATCATTCTTGTCGCCAATGGACATGTCGCCGGATCGTGTTTCCGTCTGAATCAAGGGAATAATGGAAATACGGTTGCAGAAATGGCTGTCGATTATCAAACGGAAGACGGTATCTACAGTACGTGTGGACATACACATGAACATGGCGGTTCGGGAACGGGATGGTTCAGAATGCTGAAGTTTGATCCCAAGAATTATACGATTACTGCGATCACAACGTCTTCACTTGGAGCCAAGAGGTTTGGGAGTAAATCCAAAAATGGAGAGAATAAGAATGGTAAAGAGTGGTTTTATTGTAAGGATAAGGAGGGAAAACGGCTTTATCCGGCGGATCCTAAAGAAAAACCTGCCTACAGAATTGATATGGATTCCGATGCCCATCGCTTTACGAATAAGCATGCCTTCGTGGCCAATTTCGATTTCGTAACGCCGGTGGACTACATTAAACCTTAATGCGCAGTATCTTGGTTCTCGGATAGAATGAACATGTCAGTCATGCCGCCCTTTGAGGCGGCATGACGATATTTTGGGTATTGGTTCATTATATAACAAATGCTCGGCATTGGAGGTCACATATGAACAATATGTTTCGTTTTGTTTTGTTGTCGTCTGTTCTGGCTATGCTCGGAGTGAGTGGATGCGATTCGGACGCAGGCGCTGAGAAGGTCGGGAATCCCTGTACGGATGAGTGTACTCCGGATGAAAAGAAATGCGACAGCGATGCGGTTTATGTGTGCGAAAAATCCGAGGATACCGAGGAAGCATGCTACGAATGGATTAAGAAGGAAACCTGCTCCGACGGCAAACATTGCGATGGAAAGAAATTCGAGTGCGTCGCAGCTGAGGAATGTACAGATTTTTGCGATGAGGATTCGACCATTCGCTGCACAATAAAAGGGCTGGAAGAGTGCACGCCAGATAAAAAAGGCTGTGCTTCATGGTCGGTCGTCGATCCCTGTGAGGGAGGAAAGTGTGATCCGGATACACTGGAGTGCGTGGATGGCGATTGTCCCAATGCCTGCGATCCGGATAAAGATTTAAAGAAGTGCGACGGCGAGGATCTTTATGCTTGTCAAAAGAATGAGGACGCCGAAGAAGAATGCTACACATGGGTGCTTGAAAAAGCGTGTGGAAACGGCAGTCACTGCGATGAGACAACGTTGGACTGCTCCTCTGGATGCACGGAAATTTGCGAAGAAGAGCGATTGATTCGCTGTTCTGCCGATGGGCTGGAACAATGTTCTACCGATAAAAATGGCTGCGCTTCTTGGTCGGTTATTGACGCCTGCGCAGGCGGAAGCTGTGATCAGGAAACGCTCAAATGTACCAATGCATGCGATAATCAATGTGCAGACGGAGAAAAAAAATGCGATGACAATGGCATTGCGGAATGTACAATTGATGAAGATGGTTGTCTGAAGTGGGGAGAAACCACGGCATGCGGGGAAAACAAAACATGTGATCCACAGACTGTCGAGTGTGTTGACGTTTGCAATTCGAATTGCACCGAAAAGGATAAAACGGAGAACTTTGCGGCGAGCCGGAAAGTATGCACAGATGTCGATGGCAAGGGCTGTCTGCAGTGGGTTGAGACCAAATGCAATAAGGGGGAGAAATTCGATGCCGGTCAGAATAAATGCGTTTCGGTCTGCGGCAATGATTGTGGAAAATTCAGAATTGTGTTTATTCCTGATTCTCAGGAATATACGCGAAAAATTAAGAAGAGCGGCAGCAATTTTGTAAAAACTGACGGCAGTGTGAATATTTTCCCTGATCAGCTTCAGTGGATTAAGGATAACAAGGATAAATATAATATTAAGGCTGTGATACATCTTGGGGATTTAACAGATACAAACTCCAAGATTGCGTGGCAGCTTACAAGCAATTCCTATGCTAAATATATTGATGTAATGGATTTGCCCTATACAGTGGCACCCGGAAATCATGACTTTAAGCAATGCAACAATAATAACAATGCCGCTGTGGATTATGATAAAAAACAGTGCGTAGGCAAAAATAACAGCACCTATAGTCGTTCTGCGACACAATTCCATAAGACTGACGCTGGGAATTTCAATCAATCCAGGGCAAAAGTCAAGGATCGGAAGTGGTTTGCCGAGTACAAAAATGATAAGGAAGCCAAAGTCGGCAATTCCTTTATTACGTTTAAAGCTGCCAATATCGACTTTTTGGTCATTGCGCTGGAATATTTGCCGAGGAAATCAGTCATTGAGTGGGCTGATAAGGTCATTTCGAACCATCCGAATCATAAGGTCATTCTCGAAAGCCATTCATACCTCAATCCCGGAGGAAACACACATTGTACGGCAGTTCCCAAGATGAATGGCGAAGGACAATTTACAAATTCTTTTTCTGGCGTCGATAGTGATGCCAAAAGGGGATTTAATAATGATGCCAATGGGGGAGAAAAGATGTTTAACGATCTTGTCTCACGACATAATAATATCATTCTCTTCGTGAACGGACATCACAGCGGTTCGTGTTTCCGCCTGAATAAGGGCAAAAATGGCAATACTGTGGCCGAGATGGTCGTCGATTATCAGACTGAAGATGGTATCGGCGGAAAATGCGGGCATACACATGATCATGGCGGCGGTGGTACCGGCTGGTTTAGAATGCTTGAATTCGATCCCCAAAATTATACGATTACTTCAATCACGGCTACATCTCTTGGAGGCAAGCGATTTAAGAAAGGTAAGCCGTGGTTTTATTGCAAAAACCTTTATCCCCAGGATCCCACCAAAAAGCCGGGTTACAAAATCGACATGGATTCTGATGCCCATCGCTTTACGAATCACCATGCCTTCGTGGCCAATTTCGATTTCGTAACCCCGGTGGATTATAATAAGAAGTAGGTGCGGCTCAGGTGTGAATATAAAATGAGCTCAGGGAATCTCTGATTAAGTTTCTTTGGTGAGGGGGCAACGCCCCCCACGGCGCTATTTGCAAGCAAATACGCGCCTCCCCCCTATGCGGGGGAGAATCCCCCGCAACGCCCCCTCGAATCCCCAAATACAAACAATCCGCCTCAGTTCGCAAAGGGCCATTCACTTCGCCTCCTGCGCCTGTCGGCGCTCCGGCTCGTGTCTGGCCGTTGCTCACTGGGCTC
>JAFRYG010000149.1 GCA_017441205.1 Pseudomonadota bacterium | reverse complement strand
TTATCGCCGGTATTGTCGCCAGTGTTATCGCCGGTATTGTCTCCGGTGTTATCGCCGGTATTGTCTCCGGTGTTATCGCCGGTATTGTCTCCGGTGTTATCGCCGCTTTTAGCGATGCATTTCTTTTTGTCTGCATCACAAATCTTATCATCCGGGCATGACTGGGTATCGCCCCAGGCCAGACAGCCATCTTCTCCCTTTGCACAAACCTGATAACCGTCGGCGGTGCATTTCCATGCATCTGCCTCGCAGGCATCTTCTCAGGTATTGCAGCTGTCTCCGACGCATGCAGGCGTTGCACTCGAATTATCATCACATGCCGAAAAAACAGAAGCGGACAAAACTGCGAGAATACACACAATCTTCTTCGAACTCATAATCCTCTCCCAAATTAGAAGAAAAAAAAGATATATTTCCGACATCAGGGATACAATGCCCATGAATTCTTTGAAGAATACCTAATTTTTAAAGACTCATCAATGGATGATTCCGAATTGTTTTATTATTGAATTGAAAATGATATCCTGCTGCAGATGCTGGAGTGCGGCAGTCTTTATTTTGTAAAGGTACAGGTGTGCTATGAAGATTCAATGTCCAAAATGCAAAGGGGTGAACGACAGCGAAGATGAAAAATGTATCTACTGTGGTACATCGCTTCGGGGTGATGGGGGCTGCACGTCTTCTGATGCGGACAATACGGCTTATGGGGACAACAGTAGTTCTCTGAATCGTTTTGATTCAGGAGGGGACAGAGAGGATTTTCGTTTGGGAAGTGCCCCAAAAAACATACCTTCTCCTCCTTCATTTCAGAAAGTCGTCCTGATTTGGCTGGCTGTTAACTTTGGAATTGCGTTGCTTGTAATCCTGTTTGCATTTCTCGTGTTCTTGGATTAGCCGGTTTCGTTTGGCATAATTATTCAGCCCATGCATGAGAAGGCCGCTGGCGTCACTGTGCGCATTCCCCCGGTTGGTGTGTAACGTCTGCGGGGGAATTAAAGAGCTCTCTCTTATGTGCCTTTAGGGAACCTCTGAATAATTAATTCTATATTTCTGAAACCTGCTCCTCCTCGCCGTTTACGGAGAGGGAGCTGCGGGGTAAGAACGTAGAGTCGCCCCTTCAGGGCTAAAACATTGGTGGGTAATCTCCTTTCCCGGGGTTGCGCTAACGCTCCACCCCGGGCTGTACTCTTATCGCCCCTTCAGGGCTTAGCCCCAACAAACATCCAGCTTTTTGCAATTTTCATAAAGTCTGGAAATTTTAGAACTCAACAGCCCTTGTACTGGTGAAAGAGGTCAATTGATCAGACCTTCTTTAGAGTACAATTTTAGCACCCAGAACGACGTTTATGCCGGGCTCCGGGTATCCGAATGCGCGCGAATAATTATAATCCAATAGATTCGTTCCGCGCAGATACATTGAGAAATGATCCATTTGATATTCGATTTCTGCGCCGAGCAAAAATACATCGCCCATCCAGGCATATTTGTTCGAAAGCCATGCTTCCGTGCGTCGTTTGGATTCATATTGTCCCGAAACCGTGAATTTCAGGTTGTCGATGGGCGCATAGTGGACAGCAAAACGCAGGTTGTGCGCCGGCCTGTCGTTGAGCTCGTGATTTTGTGATAAATCGTATGCGTACAGGTAGTGATACGATATATCGAACGAGAATCCGGCCCATGCACCCAGTGCAATGGCGATATCGGTTCCTGCGATCCTGGATTTCGAAACGTTATGAGATATTTTTGTATTATTAATATATTTGAATTCGATGAGATCGCGGATTTCGGTATCAAAACCGCCGATCGTCAGAGCAACTTCATCGATAGGCTTCCAGTGAATTTCGGCTTCAAAATCCCATGCTTTTTCGGGATCGAGTTTGGGGATGGGTTCGTCGGAACCGGGCAGACTGCGGAATTGTTCCTTGAGTGTGGGCATGCGCAGTCTTCGTGCAGCGCGCAGATTCAGATCGAGTGAACTGAGAATGTTGTAATCGAGTCCTGTGCTGAAACCGCCGTCGTACAAGTCTTCAAGTTTGGGCTGGTTCGTCGGATTCGTGGATTCGATGTCCTGGCCTGTTGCTTTGGCTCCGGCTGCATCGCCCGAGGCAAACAGTCGGATGGCCGAAGTTATCTGCCATTCCAGAGCCGGACGGATATCGAAATAGAACCGGCTGGAAGAGTTGTCGGTATAACCTTCGGGTTGATAGGCAATTTCGTGTGAATCGTGATACTGGTACCTCAAATCCGTGCGAAGCAAAGCCCGCATGAAACCTGCATTTCCCAGAGACCACGGCATGGATGTCAGGTCGATGCGCCCGCCGTAGTCATCATCCTGCCATACTGAAGTGGATGCAACTGCAGTGATCTGCCTGTTTCGTGCAGGATTGTCGTATGCTTCGAGCGTATTGCCCTGATCTGTTGCCCAGACCTGGAATTGTCCGCCCAGTACAGAGGTGCGGAAGTTGAGCTTTGCGGTCGTAAAGGCCACGCGCCAGCTCGTGAATTCCCAGTAACGCAGGTAACCGGTATTGACGCCCGTAGGAATGCCCCTGGGGGCTTGTGCCCATCCGGCGAGGATTTCAAAATCGCCCCAGTTGCCGAGCGTTCTCCCTGCTTTAACCAGAAAATTGCCGCCTTTTTTCCAGCTCGAATCGCGCAGTCCGCCGTCTTCGTCGCTGTGCTCTTCGAAGGCATGCGAAAGATAAAACCCATTGGAATACTGGCCGCCGACGGTTGCTGCCCAATGCCACGGGCCCATGGACATACCGTGTGCGGCGGATGCAATGACTCCGGTCAGGGAAGTTTCGACGGCAGCTTCGGCCAGACCGGGATTGAACGCGTAAAGATCGATCATTCCGCCAAATCCCACGGCATCCGTCGGTGTTGCATCTGCATGCGCAATGCGGCCTGCACTTATCCAGTTCATTGGCATGACATCGAGTCCTGTCATGCCGTCATAACCAGTATCGAGGGGAACTCCATCAAACTGAAAATTGATCTGGCGCGTCTCGAATCCACGGACAATGACGGAACGCGTGCCCTTGCCGGAGGCATCCCCATAGACACCGTTGGCGCTTTCGAGCCAGTCATTGACGGACTGAAGCTGGGGCATCGTAATGGTTTGGGCAAAAGCCGGGCGCGCTCCTTTCAGCACCTGCTGTTCCGGCGTCTCAACGATATCGATCGGATTCAGTTCCAGAACCTGCGGCGAAGCCTTGGGGGCATCATCCGATTCTGTATCCTCTTCTTCATCAATAACGATAATTTCTTCTTCCTGCGCATTCGCAGGAAGAACATTCAGGGCAGTGAACAGTACTGAGAATATGATGGTTCTGGTTTTCATTCAGGACGGTTTGATGGTTAGCTTATAGCTTATAGGGAGATGCTTGGATTTGAGAACTGGCTTTTTCCGCATTGATGTCATGACATCTATAAGCAAGAGCTGCAAGCTTAGGCTGAAATGATGAATTACAGAAAATTCAATAACTACGGTCGCGGGACACCATTCTTTTTTGCCCCATCCCCCTAAATCCCCCTTCCCCATTGGAGAAGGGGGATTTTTTGGGAAAAACATCGTTTTCCTGGGGGGCACTCCAGGCTGTACTCTTTCTGCCCTTACAGGGCTCAATTTAAGCAATTACCTGGTTTTTGAATTGGTTCCAATATCAATCATTATGCGATGTCCTCGGGGAATATGGTCATTATTTGTTTGGGTTCGTTGAGAAGATATCGATGGATTTGATGTATTTCGTGCCGTAGCAGGCAGGGCCGGGAATGTCGAAGACTCTGTTCTTGTCGTTATCCGTGAGCGCATAATAAGCCTGTCTGGTGCTTGCACATGTTCGGATTTCCTTGCAGTCACCGGAACCAGCATCGCCGGGACGCTTGCCGTCCGTGCTCAGATAGTCGCACCATGTCTTGTCGAGATCGATGTCCGATTTGACGGCGGCAATAATATCCGAAACGTAGACGACGGGTTTTCCTTCTACTTCCTGGACTTTGTCCGTGAGTGTGGCAACGTCGACTTTACCTATCGACTTGCCGTCCATAGTCACTTCGATTTCGCAGGAATCGTAGGTTGGTTTATCCTTGTTGCCCTGATCGCCGGAACCCGTGGTCGTGATTTCGATGGTGTTGAACCCGCCGACGCTGTAGCAAGTCGCAAAGTTTTCGCCTGCGGCCAGTCTGTGATCGCCGGTGAGCGGGACGGTCATTTTCTTTACATCCGTGCAGCTCAAGGATTTAGAACACGAATCCTTGCCGGAACTCACTGGTTTGTAGTCATCTTTGGGGTTCGCATTGTTTAGCGATGCCGCATCACATGTGGCTTTACTCAGATCTGCCGTCACGCCGGCAGCTTCCAGAATTTGTTCCACGGTTACGGCAGCAACGCTGTTGACTGTCGTCGCCTTATCGGCCAGTTTGGCAATATCGACTTTGCCGACTTCCTTGCCGTTCAGAATGACCGTGACTTCGTAGGCATCGTAGCTGTCGCGAATCGTCGAAATATAGACGGCCTTGACGTTTTCAACTTCGTAGCAGGCATTGGTATCTTTGCCGTCGCTGATGGCCGCTTTTTCGAGAATCAGGAACTGTGATGCCAGATCGCCGCAGTTCGATGCTGCGCATGATGCATCGATTTCCGAAAGCGGTTTGTCGTTGTCGCCGTTTCTGAAGTCGCACAGATATTTGCTCAAATCGATATCGGCCTTGGCGGATTTGATGAGTGTTTCGAGCGTGACGGCATCCTTGTCACCTGCTTTTGTCACCGTGAGTGTGGATGCATCGAGTTTGGCGAGCAGTTCGTTGTCGAGATAAATGTAGATTTCGACGGCATTCTGATTGACTTCGTACATGAGAACTTTGCTGATGTTCCTGACGCTGAAGCAGCCGTCCTGCATAGGGGCATCATCATCATAAAATACGCCGAACGTGTCGACATTGATGTAGCTCTTGTTGCTCAGAGAGCAGCTGACCGGGGCACATCTTTCACCTTTGTTGGAAGGTTTGAACCCATCGTCGCCGCTTTCGTATTCGCATTTGTATTTGGCCAGATAGCTTTCCAGATCGGCGTCGCTGATATTGTTTGCTTTGGCAATGATATCGGAAACTCTGATAGCTTTGGATTCTGCACCAGCTGCAGTCACTGTAATGACCTTGTCGGCAAGTTCGGCAACATCGGTCTGGCCGGATTTGGTGCCGTCAATGTTCACTTCGATGGGATGGCTGACGAGGTTTCCCGATGGTTCGGGGGCTTCGACAGACTGCGAGTCATCGCATGCATTGAATGCAAAGATGGTGGCCAGGATT
>JAFRYG010000148.1 GCA_017441205.1 Pseudomonadota bacterium | reverse complement strand
CATCGGCATAAACCAGGACGCGCATCTTCGAACCTTCGGCGACCTCTTTGCCTTTCCAGTCGCGGGTCGTGAAGGAGGCAGGAGCACCGGCGAGTTTGTCGGGCGTAAAGGCCTTGATACGGATGGCGGCGTGCGGGCAGCTGATGGAGCAGAATGCGCAGCCGATGCAGGCTTCGGGGTTCCAAATGGGGATGTCACGCGCAATACCGCGTTTTTCCCAGCGCGTCGTTGCGGTCGGGAAATGTCCGTCTGCATCGAAAACGCTCGTCGGCAGATTCTCGCCTTCGTCTTTGACGAGTTTGCTCATGATCTTCTGGACGTATTCGGGAGCGCCGGTGTAGTCCATCGTGAGGCGTTTGAGCGTACCAACCGTGCCGGGGACCTTGACTTCGTGCAGGTTTTCGATCGAGGCATCGATGGCGGCATAGTTCTTCTGAACGACGGCTTCGCCTTTCTTCATGTAGGCTTTCTTGGCGGCTTCTTTAATGCGCATAATGGCTTCGTCTTCGGGGAGAACGCCCGAGAGTTTGAAGAAGCATGCCTGCATGACGGTGTTGATGCGGTTGCCCATGCCGGTCTTTTCGGCAACAGAGCCTGCGTCAATGACAAAGAGCTTGATCTTCTTGTCGATGATCTGTTTTTGCGTCTCGGCGGGGATGTGATCCCATGCTTCGTCGGCGGCGTAGGGGCAGTTCACGAGGAGCGTAGCGCCCGTTTCGGCATTGGCCAGGACGTCTTTCTTCTCGATGAAGCCAAACTGATGAATGGCGATGAAGTTCGCGCGCTGAATCAGATACGCACCCTTGATGGGTTTCTTGCCGAAACGAAGGTGAGAAATCGTCTCGCCACCGGATTTCTTCGAGTCATAAACGAAGTAACCCTGAGCATTGAGCGGCGTATTCTCACCGATGATCTTGATGGAGTTCTTGTTGGCGCCGACGGTACCATCGCTGCCGAGTCCGTAGAAGATGGCGCGGGTGTTTTCGGGATCTTCAGTAATGAAGGTGGGATCCCATGCCAGGGAGTGCTTGGTCAGGTCATCGTGAATACCGACCGTGAAGTGGTTCTTGGGTGCATCTTTCTTGAGTTCGTCGAGAACGGCCTTGGCCATTGCAGGCGTGAATTCTTTCGAGGACAGACCATAGCGGCCGCCGATGACGACGGGAGCAGCCGAACCCATGACGGCTTTCCAATTCTCGCTGACAGCAGCAACGATATCGAGATAGAGCGGTTCACCGAGGGAGCCGGGTTCCTTGGTGCGGTCGAGAACGGCAATGGCCTTGACGGTGCGGGGCAGTACGCCGAGGATGGCTTTGGCATCGAACGGACGATACAGATGAACCGTGAGGACGCCGACTTTTTCGCCCTTGGCATTGAGTGCATCGGCAGCTTCGTGAGCGGCACCAACGGCGGAACCCATGAGCACCATGACGCGATCGGCATCGGCTGCGCCGTAGTATTCGGCGAGGTCATAGTGACGGCCGGTCTGTTTTTCAAAGCGTGCCATGGCCTCTTTGACGATACCGGGAACGGCATCATAATAAGGATTGCAAGCTTCGCGGGCCTGGAAGAAAATGTCAGGATTCTGAGCCGTACCCTTGATGGTCGGATTTTCGGGATGCAGACCGCGGGCGCGATGGGCCAGGACGAGGTCTTCGTCGATGAGTGCGCGGGCATCTTCGAGCGACAGCATGTCGATGCGGTTGACTTCGTGCGACGTACGGAAACCATCAAAGAAGTGCAGGAACGGCACGCGCGATTTGAGCGTGGACATCTGGGCGATCATGGCCATATCCTGGGCTTCCTGAACGCTCGTCGAGGACAGCATTGCGAAACCAGTGGTACGGGCGTGCATGACGTCGCTGTGGTCGCCGAAAATCGAAAGTGCATGGCTTGCGAGGCAGCGTGCGGCAATGTGGAATACTGCGGGTGTCAGTTCACCGGCGATTTTGAACATGTTGGGGATCTTGAGCAGCAATCCCTGGGATGCCGTGAACGTCGTGGTCAGCGAGCCACCGACGAGTGAACCATGGACGGCACCGGCAGCACCCGCTTCACTCTGCATCTCGACGACGCGGGGAACTTCGCCCCAAATGTTCGTCTGAGCCTTGGATGCCCAATCGTCCGACAGCTCTGCCATCGTCGATGACGGCGTAATCGGATAAATGCAGATGACTTCATTCGTCATAAACGCAGAATGCGCAGCAGCCTCGTTACCATCAATTGTCTTTGTTTTACCGGCCATAAAATGCCCTTCTCCTTGCAATAGGCTTCAAAAGTGAAGCAATGACCAAACAGCGTACTTTTTTTATGGTACGCCAAAACGCGCGCGCCTTTTAGCACATCTTTAAAAATTTGACAACGGCGTGAAAACGGATTTGCCCGGGATTTGGTTTTTGTTTTGGGGGCGCGGCTATGCGCCAGAGAGACGTGTCACGACACGTCTCTACGGGCGCATACACCTGCGCGTGCGCGCCTATGCCTGCGGCATACGGCTTGCCAACCGTTGGCGCTCGCTTGCGGGCGACCACACGGGGTCGCCCCTACGCTCGCTGGCGCGCCTATGCCTGCGGCATACGGCGCGTATTCGGGCTATTGGCCGTTGGCCAATACGCCCTTTGGCCGTCCGCTATTGCTTTGCAATACGCGGGTGTTTGCGATTTATTGGCGAAAATCCGTTTGCATAAAACATTTTTACTGCGGAATTTGTGTGTATAAACTACATTATTTCTTCGATAAAATTGACATCACTCATCCCTCATGCTAGCATCGTTCATTGGGGGGGGAGCCAGTACCCCCAATAGTGAGGTGGCGATGCAAAGACTATTGATGGACAATTTGGTAAAATGGAAAAACAGCAAATACCGAAAACCGCTCATTTTATGGGGTGCCAGGCAGGTCGGTAAAACGTGGCTGATGCGCGCGTTTGGTCATGAATATTTTGAAAACACTGTATATATTTCTTTTTACAACAATCGCCGCATTGCCAGTATTTTCGAAGCTGACTATAATCCTACGCGCATTTTAAAAGCGATATCGATAGAAATGCATGTTCAGATTAACCCACAAAAGACATTGATAATCTTTGATGAAGTCCAGTCGGCTATGCGAGTGGTCGAATCACTTAAATACTTTTGTGAGGAGGCACGTGAATATGCAGTAATTGCAGCAGGCTCGTTATTGGGCGTATCGATTCATGAAGACATATCGTTCCCTGTAGGAAAAGTCGATGAATTACACCTGCATCCAATGAGCTTTAAAGAGTATCTGCTTGCCATGAACGAACCGGAACTTGCAGATTTTATCGATAATTGGCGCAATCCGGAGGTGTCTGAATTTCATGATAAATATACGGAACTATTAAAAATGTACTATTATCTTGGCGGCATGCCTGAAGTCATTGCTCGCTATATCGATAATCATAATATGGAAGAAGCAAGGGAAATACAATTATCGATTATCAATCAATATGAAGGCGATTTCGGAAAACATATTCAGCCGAGTCAATTACCTCGCATTCGCATGACATGGCACGCCATTCCAACCCAATTATCAAAGGAAAATCGCAAATTCTTTTTTGGTCAGGTAAAAGCCGGCAGCAGAATGAAAGACTTTGAAACAGCAATTCAATGGTTGAATGACGCTGGTTTGATCCATAAAGTCAACAAGGTACAAAGACCAGGCATTCCACTGAAATCATATATCGATTTTACATCATTCAAACTGTATCTAATCGATATCGGTCTGCTGGGCGCATTGAGTGAACTGGAACGCGAAAGTATTTTGCATGGCAATGATATTTTTGTAGAATTCAAAGGCGCACTGACAGAGCAATTTGTACTTCAGGAGCTGATTGCAACCAATAAATACACGCCATACTATTATTCTGGCGAAAAGTCGGTCTATGAAACGGACTTCGTCATTCAGCAGGGCAAAAATGTTTTGCCCATAGAAGTCAAAGCCATGCAGAATCTGCGTTCCAAAAGCCTCAAGTTTTATTATGACAAATTCAATCCGGCTTATGCCGTGCGCACATCTATGTCTAACGCCGTAGACGAAGGCTGGATGGTTAATATCCCTCTCTGGGCAATTACCTCCTTGTGATGATTTGATCTCTGGCGCTACCTATGCCTGCGGCATACGCCAGGCGCTGCGCGCCTATGCCTGCGGCATACGGCGCATACGCCCTCAGGCCGCTCGCTATCGCGATGCGATACATAGGCGGCAGCGTTATATTGTATTCCCCTAATCAGAAACCAATGTCCAACAATTCATTCCCAGGTTACCGTCTCCCTTTAATTCAGTTTCGGAGCAACCATAATGTGAAGGATCATAACATCCTTTCAACCAGCTATGATCATATCTATAAAGTTTGTTATTATTACAGCACTTAAATACATTCAAATCTGAATGAATTGCTTTTTCGTTGTGATAGCAGCATTTGCCATCTTCGCATTTGTTCGATTTACATGAAAAGCCACACATACCGCAATTTTTGGCACTGGTTTTAATATTTGTTTCACACCCCGGAATTGTGTTCTTATCTTCATTGGAAAAATAATAATCCCCTATTTTGGTATCGCCATCGCAATCCAAATAATCCTCATGATTACAGGTGGAATAACCACATTTGCCATTTTGACACACAATACCGCCAGCATTTGCCAGGTTCGATTTGCAATTGGTATCACCTGGTTCACAAGTCGCTGCACAGTTATTATCCTCTGTGCCGCAATGATATATATTATTATTCAAATTGGCTTCACAACCATTTGACCAATTTTTATCCAAATTACCCCAACCTTCAAGGCATGTTTTACAATCTGTCATGTGAAGCTGGCTAAAGTCCATACATCGTTTGACTTCTGATTGATTATTATCATAAAGTCCCGCATCGTAGGTACACTCAGTTGTGCCAGAACTACATCGACAAGAGTAGTCACCTTGAATGCATGAATAGGTTGACTCACACTTATTACCACACACGCCACAGTTGTTTACATCGCCCATTTCGAGCAAACAACCATAATCTGCATTGCCATTTGAAGGACACGTAAGCTTGTTATTCTTACTCAAAGTACATCTGCAATGACCATCACCAATTTCTTCCACATTAAACTCAGCCTTATTCAAACAGTTTCCATTACAGTTTGCTTCCTCTTCAGAGCAACTTTCTTCACAATAACCATAGCGACACACTTCGCCATTCTCGCATTGTTTATTCAAACAATTACTTTTACCACCACAACACAATGGATCTGTCTTCGTATTAATACAATCAAATTGAATGATATTCTTATCATTTAGATCCGTTGTGTATGAACGTTTACCGTCGGTTTCCAGAATGCCGACAAATAATAAGTTATTTCCAATGCATTCACAATGTCCACCGTTGCATTCTGTGTTTCGTCCCTCGAGATAGCAGTTATGGCCGTCATCGCAATTCGTTGCCCCACAATACTTCATGTCATGATCAGGATCTATACATCTATTATCACAAATTAAGAATTCACAGGCACATTCCCATGAATTGCCATTTTTTATACAATCCGACGTTTTATCACATGTAAATCCTATAAAATTTGGAGAATTCGGCTCAGATTCATTAGCAAGACCTTCTGCACCACAATGATGTGGATAACGTGATTCCCTACATTCTTTATTATCACCACAAGTTAATGGATCGCATCTCGAAAACCCTTTATTACATAAACAAACACCATTCTCACAATAAGCATTTTCTCCGCAATCTGTGTCACAATTACCACAATGTTTTGGATTATTCAGAATGTCAACACATTCATCTGTACCTTCACACTTTTCAAATCCTTGTGCGCACACACAACGCTTGTCATTACATATTTCATTCGTTTTACAATGATTGTCGTTATTGACACTTTCAGATGTCACACCACATGTTTGAGGATCATAAGGATTTAAGCACTTATCCTCTTTCTGTACAAATCCATCTGCGCATTGACATTCAAAATTATCATTCAAAGTATTTACACATACTTTCCCAATTGGACAGATAACACCTCTGTTTTGACAACTCTGTGCACCACATGCATCTATAGACGTTCTATCAATGCACAATAATTGTGTATTTTCAGATTTTTCTTCAGAACATTCCAAGATATTCCCTGCTTCATTATAGGAACAATAGCACTTAATTTGGCTTTTACCACACGCATCTACAGACAAACATTGTCCGGATTGACACATCCATTTTTCCACCTTTTCATCTTCTTCTTTACAATCATGACCGCATTCCCCGCAATTGTTCGGATCACTATCGATATCAGCGCAAACGGGACTGCCATCTTTAATACATATCTTCTTGTGCTTTGTGACATTTCCGCTCGAATCCGTCTCATCCTTGCACAAAGCCGCCGTAAATACGCATTGCCCCTCACTGCAGGTTCCGGTTACACCTTCGTATTGGGTGCAATCCGTCTCGCAATTCCCGCAGTGTTTTGCATCACTTTGAAAATCGCCGCACCAATTGTCGCATTTATCCTGCGTGCATTCACAAACTCCGCCCGAACAAGACTCGTTCGCTTTGCACTGCGTCTCACAATTTCCGCAATGGTCTTTGTCGGTCTTAAAATCCCCGCACCAACCATCGCATTTGTCCTGCGTGCAGCT
>JAFRYG010000147.1 GCA_017441205.1 Pseudomonadota bacterium | reverse complement strand
TTATCATTTCGCCCGTTTTGGGGATAGTGGTTTAAATATGAAAAAAGCCGCCGTATGCAATAGGCGGCTTGCCGCAGGCGTATTCGCCAAAGGCGAATAGCAGCGGCGTACATAGGAAAAACAGATTACAATCCCCAGTCATCCGTGGGGTCGATATCCGGAACGATACGGGGAACGAGTTTGTGTACGACATCGATCCATTCTTCGGTGGAATGGGCATAAAGATAGGCAAAACGGAGCGTATGTTCGACGACTTTTCTGGCGTAATGCCGCGATTCGTCGAATGAGAATTCGTCGACGATGAAGTCGATGGTTTTGCCTTTGTCGCGCAGAGCCCATGGGCCGATTCGATGCGGACCGCCGTTGTAGCTGCCGGCAGTAAAAGCGAGGTTGTGGCCCCAGCGATCGTAGTGCATCTTCATGTAGTATGCGGAGTAGGGAAATCCGACTCTGGGATCGAAGAACGTATCGGGATGGTATTCCAGGCCGAGGGCTTTGGCGATAGGCCTGGCGGTTTTGGGAATCATCTGAAGCGCGCCGATGGCATCGGCGGAAGAAACCTGCCACGGTCGGAATCGGGATTCCTGAAGCATGATGCCGAAGATGAAATAATGCGGGAGTCCGTAGTCTGCAGCGAGTGATTCGACGAGCGGTGCAAACGGCTGTGGATAGGCCATTTTGTGACGCGGATTGGAACGCGATGGGACGATATGACTCAAGGCACGAACGGATCCTGAGCATTCTTCCCAGGCATCGTGATAGGCTTCGACCAGATGTGTTGCATAGCGTCTGAATTCATCGCGGTTTTCGGCAGGAACTGCATTCAGGAGGGCTTTTTCGCTGGCAGTATAGAGTGAACGGGCTTCTTCGATAGCGTCGTACTGACTGAGCGTTTTGATGCGCTGCCAGACTTCGGAATCCGGTTGTGATTTGAGTTTTGAACCGTATCCCCACGCATAAAGGATATTGTCCTGTCTGGGGTCAGCGTCGATTCGAAATATTTTTCGGTATGCGTCGTCGGCGTTCTTTCCGAACCAGTCTTCTTCGCGCTGATAGGCGAGGATATCGTACCAGGTCAGCGGAAACTCCTTGTGGATTTCGGAGAGCCGCTTTTGGGCGTTTTCGTCGCGGTTGAGCTGGTGTTCGGCATAAGCCTGCCAGTAGAGCGCTTTGCCGCGAACGATGGGATTCTGGTTATGTTTGAGATTTTCGAATGCCTGAATGGCGTCTTTCCAGCGCTCATCGCGGATGAAGGTTTGTGCATAGAAGCCCCAGACTGCAGTGTCATTTGTCTTTTCGGCGTATTCCTTGAGCAATGGGCGTGCGGCCTCATTTTTGCGCAGATCGAACAGATACCAGCCGCGCAGATACAGTGAGCGCGATTTGTATTTTCCTTTGGGATACTGTTTGTCGTAATTCTGCAGTGCCTTGATGGCTTCGGGATATTTGAGCTGTCTCGAAAGCGCGCGCGATATGCCGAAAACGGCTTCTTCCTGATTCGGTCCGCTTTGTTTTGCCCATTTACGATAGATCTTTTCGCTCAGGCCCGGTTCTTCGGCATTGGTCATCGAGACTTTGGCAAGTTCCCATTCTGCTTTGGTGCGCGTGGCCTGCGGAACTGAAGAATCTTCGGTGATCTGTTTGAGTTCCCGCCGGGCGTTGTCGTAATCGAAGTGGGATATGAGCCGGTTGATTCTGGACATGCGTTCGGACGGGGAATAGCGTTTGGCAAGTTCCTGAGGTGAACCGGCGAGTTCCGGCCAGAGAGACATTTGTGTGGCGGGATATTGCAGAACGAGCTGGCTGCGCTTGGCTGCTGCCGTTTTTTCGCGTCCCAGGGCGGTTTCGATGTCGAGCTGAATATGGGTCAGGCTTGCGGATTCGAATGCATTGGCCTTGTTGCGTACTTTGGCTGTGAGCGCATTGAGTTTTTCGAGCAGTTTCGCATTATCGGCCACATAGAAATCGATTTTTTGAGCGATTTTATCGAATTCGAGGATGAGAGCGCGGGCTTTGGCGGTATTCTTGGTCGAAGAGAGATATTTTTCGATGGCAGACAGCGCCAGATCCGGCTTGTGATCTGCGATGATGGCGCGGATGCGCCAGAATTCGATGATGGGTTTGAGATCATCGATGGAGGGCTTGAGGTGTTCGAAATCACTGGCGCATGGTGCGGATTCCGAGCACAGATTGGCCAGAACTCTTGCTTTGGCGGTCAGAAAGCGAATGCTGTCGGATTGGGATGCGCGCGTGGCATAGTCTGCGGCTTCGCGGTATCTTGCGGCTCGCATGAGGTACTGAATATGGACTGCAGAGGGTTCGGTGACGACGGACTGCTGGCCGAAATGGAGCATGGCGGAGTGTGCCATGGCTGGCGCAATGGTACCTGTGAGTCTGGGAATATCTACTTTTGCTGTCGGATTCGCGGAATCTCCTTTGGGCTGTTCATTGGCCGAAACGACAGACTGTTCCTGTGTCTGGACGGGAGCAGCCGCGGTATTGGTGGGCGTTTCGGCCGGGCTGCATCCGGTCATGAACAGTGTAATAATGGATAGGAGTTTGGTGTATTTCATAGGGGAAGGGATGATTACTTCGCGGCAATCGCAGCTTTGCAGTTATCGACGGCTTTTTGGGCATCTTTGCAGGCGTTGCAGACGCCGTCATTCTCGGTGTCCGGTGTGCCGCAGTAGTTTTTACAGATGTGCGATGCGGCAGCTCGCTGGTACCAGAAGCAAGCGCGAGGCGGGTGGTGCAGGGCAGAATCCTTGTTGTTGTAGACTTCGTTGGCGAGTATGACCTGACCGATGATATCACCGTGATCGGCAGCATAGAGCAGATAGGAAATTTCGCGGGCTTTGTCGGGGGCAATGTTGAGAACGGGGATTCCGCTGTAAAGAATAGCCAGCTGGGTCGCCGTTGATGGTCTGACATACTGGGCATCCTGGGGATAATCCTGGCCATCCTCGAGGGCGAGTCGGTAGCAGGTTATCATGAGTTCGCCGAGTTTTGTGCGCTGTTCGGGGGTGTAATATTGGGTCATGTCGAAGCTTTCTTCTCCGGCATAGGTGACCTGATCGAAAGCATGGTCGCAGGCATCCCTGGAGGGATTGGCCTGGATGAAGCGTTCGGTGCATTCGACGACATAATCGCGGGCTTTGACGGTTCCTGGTTCATTGTCTTCGGTGGAGCCAATGCCAAGCAGGATACCGCAGGCTTCGTCAAAGCCACCGGCTTTGTGAGCGAGATCTGCGATGAGCATTTTGGGATCCTGACTGGTTTCTGCAGCGTATTTGTCGAGAATGCCGCGCAGCATTTCGTATTGTGCTTCGGTGATTTCCGTGCCAAAGACTTCGGATGCCTGTGATCTGTCATCCGAATACTGTATGACGGCATAGAGGGTTGCCAGGTTCAGATTGGCATCTTCTGAGCCGTTGGCTGCGGACTCTTTCATGAGTTCAAAGCCCTGATTCCAGGTGTCCTGTGAATGCATGAGCGTTACTGCTCTGGTAAAGCGCGCCGGGAGGTACCCGGCATTCGCTGATTCTTCGATGAGTTTTTCTGCTTTTGGCGCGTATGAGGATGGCGCAAATTCGAGGAGCCTGGCCCATTCGTATTTGGCTTTGGGGTCGTTTGCTGCGATGCGGGATTCGTAGATTTTTTCGAGTTTTTCGAGCGCGTAATCCTGCAGACCGAAGGCTGCATTTTTGAGCAGGAATTCGAGCGCTCGCTCGTGATTCATGTCGCCGGCCTGTTTGAGGTACTTCTGCGCATCGGCTTTTGCATTCGGATTTTCGATCGTATTGGTGAATTCGAGAATGCCTCTTTGGGTCAGAGCGTCCGGATCCTTGAATTCGCGGATGGATTTGAGATACTTCATGGCGCGGCTGTAATTGGGATCCGTGGCCGGGCGCTTGAGAATCTGATTGGCAAATTGTTCTTTGGCACGATCATCACCGAGTTCTGCTTTTTCAATGAGCGCCTGGAGTTCTGCAGTCTGTTCGGGCGCATTGGCGGAAAATGGCTTCAGCAGTGATGCTTCGGCATCTTCGGGCGTCATGCCTTTGAGTGTTTCGATTTCCACGGGCGCAAAGGGAAGCGGCGTTCGGTGTTTTATCGCCTGCGGTTCCTGGATGATCGTAGGTTTCGGCTGTTCTGCCGGTTGTGGATTCGCTTCCGGCTTGGTGTTTTCTGCGTTCGGATTCGCGTTGGCAGAATCGGGAACAGCCTGTTCGGCGGCAGGGGGCGGAACTTCATCCGATTTCTTTTTGGAACAGGCGGGGGCTAAAATCAGTAATACAGATGCGGCTGCAATCAAACAGGGAATAATTCTCATTGTGGTACCCGGATAAAGAGAAAGAAACAGAAACCCAAAGTACCGTCAATGTACCCTGTAATGCGTTGGATTCAAAATAGTAGTGCTTATAAGATATAATCAGGAACGCCCCACAGGGGCGTCACATCTGAAACACCCCGATGAATAGCCCGGGCCAGGCAAAACGCAACCAGGGGGATAGGTGTTGGAGACGTGCCGCGACTCGCCTGTACAAGTCATTGTTGGGCTAATGCTTCGTTTTGAAGCCGTCGGGCAGTTCTTTTGAGGCGTTTGACTGTCCAGATGAGCGCCTGGGCTGATTTGTTGATGCCATGTTGTTTGAGGTTATGACCGCCCATATTGTAGGCCGCAATGACTGCGTCGAAATCTTTGAATTCTTCCTGAAGGCGTTTGATGTATCTTGCTGCGGCCCTGGTCGAGCATTCGAGATCATCGGGATAAAAACAACCATAGTGGTGCGATGTACGCGGAATGAGCTGCCAGAATCCCTGTGCTCCGTGCTGCGATCTTGCTTTTGGGGTGCAGTGTGATTCGGCGACCATTAGATAGTAGTAGTCCTGGTCGATGTTTTCGGATGCCAGGATTTGTTTGACTTTTGTTTCATAGGGGCGGCACTGCTCAAGCCAGCTGTTGGGGGATGCAGCGGCCGGATCGGAGTTTACTGTGATCAGCAGCAATATCGGCATAATGGCTGTAAATGCGAACTTAAGAAACGATTTGGACATGAATAAACCTGGAATAAACAACTATTATGGTTAAAGGAAATATCGATTATTGTTGGCGATTAACCTCCTGCAGTGCAAAGAAAAACTTTCGCTAAAAAGCACGCTGCAATGTATGCGGCGTCTGCTTTTGAGTATTCATAGCAGATTTGATGGCTATATTCCAGATGTGGGACAAAAAGATACATGAAGGCGTTTGTGTGTGATTGTAAGTTTGTTCTGTCAGCAGCATATCACATCGCATCATTTGCATTTTCATGGCTGCTTCGTCTATGCGCCTCCAGCGCATACGACTCGCTCTGCGGCTATCAGCGACGAACAGCGTCGTTGCACAACGCTGCCATCGCCGATACGCCGCAGCTGCTTATGGTCATGGGGGAAAAAGTAATTCGTAATGGTTAGAGACGTGCGGGCCGCACGTCTGTACAGATTATTATTGGGTTAATCAAAATCCGGCCATGTCATTATATAAATGTTATGTGATGTATTAAAAATATATATTATTCAGTTGGGTAACAGCACAAACAGGATCGTGCAATTGGTTTTGGGGTGTCTGCATGTGTTCCTGTGGTGCACAATTGCGCCCAAACCATGTCCATAATATCATTTGCCAAATCTCAAAACCTGTGTTAGGGCTGCAGCAATTCGGATCTCTTTGAGGCGAATTACTTACAGCAGTTTTGAAAATCTGAACTGGTTGTTCTGCGATTTTGTTTGAAACAGCAGTGATGTGTTCACGACTTTATCGCGGATGAATGTGTTTTTTTACATTTTTTTGAGAGGGAATGTATTATGAAAACAAAATTACCCGTACTGTTTTTGATTTCATCTCTGGCTGCAGCAGGATGTGGTGACGATTCGGGCAGCACGCCAAACCAAACAGGAAAATGTATGGATCTTTGTTCCGATGGGGCAAAGGAATGTTCGGAAAACAATGTCATGGTTTGCGAAGTGAATGATGAGGGCTGCACGCAATGGTCTGTGAAAGAAGAATGCGGCGACAGGCATTGTGATTCCGCCAGTTTTGAGTGCACAGATGAATGCAGTGAAACGTGCAGTAAAGACCATCCGCTGAAATGCTCGGATGAAGGGGTGATGGAATGCAAATCGGATGAATCCGGCTGCGCAAAATGGGAGCTTAAGGAAGCGTGCGGCGATGGCAAACATTGTGATTCTGTCAGCTTTGAGTGCGCAGATGAATGCAGTGAAACGTGCGGCGAAGAACATGTACTGAAATGTTCGGAAGAGGGAATTCTGGAATGTACATCGGATGAATCCGGCTGCGCAAAATGGGAAGTCAAGGAAGCGTGCGGCGATGGCATGCATTGTGATTCCGACAAACTGGAGTGTGTAAATGGCTGCAGTGAAACGTGCAGTGATGACCATCCGCTGAAATGTTCGGAAGAAGGGGTCATGGAATGCAAATCGGATGAATCCGGCTGCGCAAAATGGGAGCTCAAAGAAACGTGCGGCGAGGATCAAAAATGTGACAGTTCGGAGTTTAAATGCATTGAATGTAAGCAAGCATGTGATGAACCCGCAATAAAATGTACGGATGACGGTAATGGTGTTTCGGTTTGCACGATCAATGAAAATGGGTGCGCAGTATGGACCGAAACCGCTTGTACCGGCGGACAGGTTTGTGATTCAGCCAAATTTGAATGCGTTGAACGCTGCAGAATCGGCGATGTGCGCTGCAGCGGAAAGAGCGTGGAAACCTGTAAGGAAGTCGATGGAAAGGCAGACTGGACACAACAAGCCTGTCCGGAAGGCCAATATTGTTCTGAATCAACCCATAAATGCGAATTTGCCTGCGGCAACGACTGCGAACCGTTCTCGATCGTTTTTCTGCCCGATACGCAAGGCTATTCCCGGCCGATAAAATTCAATGCAGACGGAACGATCGTATCCAAAGATTTGAAGAATAACCGCTATCTGAGCCAAACGAAGTGGATTCGCGACAACAAGGATAAGTATAATATTAGATTTGCCTTACATCTGGGCGATATCACAAACTTCAATGTCGAAGATGAATGGAAGGTCGCGAGTGCTGCGCATGAAGTCCTCGACAAAGCCAATATTCCCTATCTGATTTCTACCGGAAATCACGATTATGTTGGGTACAAGTACGATAAAGATGCCAAAAAACATTTGACCTGGTACAGTGATGGCGTTTATTCGCGCAGCCGATCACATTTTTCGAAGTACTTCAATAATGCGCGCTACAAAGATAAAAAGTGGTTCGGGGAATACAATGACGGCGCAAATTCATATGCGACGTTTAACGTCGGTGGCTTAAAGTTTTTGGCCATTTCGCTTGAATTTTCGCCGCGCAAGGACATCATTTGCTGGGCGGATGATTTGATCAAAAAATATCCGGATCATTATGTCATCATCACGACGCACAGCTACCTTAGCCGCAACGGCAAAGACAATAAGCGCAATTATTCGGGGGGTGCAGCGCTGTCGTGCACGTCAAATGGTGCATCAGGATCCGCGCTGGCGCGCGAGCTTACCAAGCGCCACAGCAACGTCATTCTGGTCGCCAGCGGCCATATCTGCGGCGCGGAATTCCAAAAAGAACCAGGTTATGCGGGCAATGAATTTTATGAAATGCTCGTCGATTATCAGTGTGAAAGCGTCATTGCATCAGGCGGCAGTAAAGAACGTTCCTGCGGTATCGGAGCCAATGGCTGGTACGGTTCAAATGAGGGTGGTAATGGATGGCTTCGCGTGCTTACCATCGATCCCAAGAAAATTAAAGATAACGGGCTGTCAAGATCCTTTACTCCGCTTGGCAACGATCAGTTCTATGATAAAACCAAGGAATTCTACTGTTCATCACTTTATAACTGGCCGGATAAAGGAACTGCGGATCTGTACAAAAAAGAGCCGACCGACAGCAAGCTGGCGAGCTATGACAAATTCCAGAACAACCACAACTTCACGTTCAGCATGGATTTATCGGTTCCGGCAAACGGCAAGTATGCGGATGATGATCACAGCTTCGATCCGCGCATTGCAAATGCGAATGAAAAGGGTGTGCAGTCGGAACCGGCGATTGGTATGAATCGCGAAATCGGGTCGTTCGTCGTCGTCTGGCGCGATGATTCAAGCGATGAAGATGGCAAGGATTCCAAGGGAAATCCGAATTATGACATTGCCGGACGGTTGTTCTACAGCGGCGGCTGTGCCAAGGGCAAACAATTCATAATCAATGATACGACAAAAGGCAATCAGCTCTCTCCGGATGTGGCGATGGATAAAAACGATAATTTCGTCGTCGTCTGGATGGATGATTCGGATGGCAATGGTGCGGGTCAAATCCTCATGCGGGGATTTGATGCAGAAGGCAAGCAGAGGTTCAAGACGACGACCGTCAATACGGTTGCCGACGGTGACCAGCAGCATCCCGTCGTCGCGATGAATCCCGATGGCCAGTTCGTCGTGGCATGGGAAGATGGTTCGGAAATCGCCGGAAAAATGCAGGTATTCGTGCGCGGGTTCAAAGCAGACGGTTCGGAACTGTTCAAGCAATTCAACGTGTCCGGAGCCCCCAAGGGCGTTCGGAATCAACCGGATATCGCGATGGCTGCTGACGGTTCATTCGTCGTGACCTGGGCGGATGATTCTGACGGAAACGGCGGATATCAGGTCGCCGCTCGCGCATTCAAGGCTGACGGAACACCAAAGGGGGCAGTTTTCGAAGTCAATACACAGGCCTCAAACCAGCAGTTCAAACCTTCCATTGATATGAATAACAAGGGTGATTATTTCATCGCCTACCAGGATGATTCTGAAGAATCGGGCCGATATGTTGTCAAGGCGCGCGGATTCAGGAGCGGCAGCTTCGATAATTCCAATGCCCTTTTCAATGATCAGGTCGTCGCATATTCGAGCAAATGGCCATTCACATCACCCAAGGTATGCGTGGATGGCAATGGCAATGCGGCCCTTGGGTGGTTCGGAAAAACGACCCGTACCAATAGCGGCAAGGAATTCGAAAGCCCGGATGTTCAGCGCAAGACAATCAAATTGAACAAAGGCAGTTATGTCGTCAGCAGCGTTGCCAAGGTTAACTATATCGGGTATGCCGAAAATAACAGCAATAAAGCCGACAAGACGCCGGATATGGCTTGCTCGGAATCCGGACGCAACGTCTATGTATGGACAGAGAAACTGGATCAGGGCAAGGTATCCGAGATATTCGCCCGCGGGTATGACAGCATCTAAATGAATTTGCCTGGTCTGCTGACTTTGGGTCGGCAAACCAGGCGGTTTATGCTGATAGTTCAGCTCTGTTCCTCCAATGAAGATCGCTTATGGCTTTTAGAGGAAAGAACCTGGATTTGACACTGCCGGTGCGGCTTTTAAAAATCCGTCCATAAGGATTGATTCGTGACCTCGTGGTGGAACACGATTTCGCCGCGTTTGATGCGGTTGCCGAGGTCCTTGGGCGAACGGTTGGCCACCATGTGTTTGAGGTGTGCGAATTTGGCGTGGTTTTCGGTGCCAAGAATCTGTTTCATGGCAGCGGACTGCTCGAAATCGGCGATGGCATCGTAAATATTGCTCGGAAGCTTATGATTCTCGCGGTTGCGCTCGGAGGGATCGATGGCCGGATAATCGTCGAGGGCCAGGTGCAGCAATGTATAGGTGAGCAGATAAGGATTGGCGTCGGGACCGACGCTTCGAAGTTCGAAGCGCGATGTTTTTTCGTTGCCTTTGGGCAGCCGGATGATGGCGGTGCGATCGTTGGTCGAGACGCGAATCGCGTTGGGCGCTTCAAAATTGGGGTCGAGACGGCGATAGCTGTTGACCGAGCTGTTGGCGATGAGGCAGAAATCACGCGCATGATGAAGGATTTTATCGACGCATTTCCAGCCGAATTCAGAGAGATGACCGGCACCGTCGGGGTTGTACATGAGATTGCGGCCGTTGTGCGAAATTGACATGTTCGCATGCATGCCCGAACCGTTGACTTTCATCATGGGTTTGGGCAGGAACGACGCCGTCATGCCGTTGATGCTGGCAATCTGGCGCGCAAGAAGCTTGTAGATCTGAACTTCGTCGCAGGCAGTCAGGGCTTCTGCACAGCGGAAATTGAGTTCGAACTGCGACGGCGCAACCTCGGGATGGTCTTTTTCATTTTCAAATCCCAATGCTCGCTGAGCTTCCGCAAAGTGATCGATGAAGAGTTTGAGCGGCGTATTGGGCAGCGTATGGAAATAACCGCCGTCCGAGACGTAATCAAATCCATGATCGGCCTGGAAATTCTGTTCTGCATCGATGCCTTTGAACAAAAATCCTTCGACCTCAAACGCAATTTTGGATTCGTAGCCGTTTTTGAACAATTCGGTGTTATAGCGCTTGAGCAGGCCGCGGATGTCTCCCGAATAGGGGTTGTTGTTGACGTCGCGGATGAGCCCGAAAACCATGACTTTGCCGGGGCCGAAAATATCGCTGGGAAGCCACCTGAATGATCCCCAGTCGATTTCGAGGCACAAATCGGATTCGCGCTGGGCCGAAAATCCATGGATCGATGAACCATCGAAAGTCAGTCCATCGTACGACTGCTCAAGATATTTCTTGTCGTAATCCAGCATGTGAAAACGACCTTCGAGGTCAGAAAAACACACGGTCACGGCCTTGAGCTGCTTTTCGTCGTGCAGATAGCGCAGATATTTTTCGCGCAGAACGTCGTCAGCCATGTGATTCTGGACATCGGATTTGGCTTCGAGATTGAGCGCTTCGAGTTCTTCGTATGGGATTTCCTTAAAGTTGCGGATCTTAAGCATATCTTGATTACTCATATTTGAAGGTTCTGCCGCCGTTCGACAGGCGCAGGCATTTTACACCTACATGTATCTTTGTGTCATTTTATTTTTGGTGACGCCGGCTATGCGCTCGCCATTCAGATCCGTGCCGCGACACGTCTCTGCCTGGCTTTGCGCATACGCCTTGCGGGCTCGCCTATGTGCTCGCCATGAAAGAACCGTCTCCGCACGTTTCTTTCAGGTCTGCGCGCATACAGCTCGCCATCGGCATACGCGCCGCAGCGAGTGACCAGCGGGAACCCGCAAGGCAAGTACGGAGGCCGTATTGCCGCAGGCAATAGGCCGGAGTGCAGGGCGTAACGAGCCGCAGAGGCGTTCACAGAACGCCTCTGTCGGCGAGTTAGCCTGCAAAAGTAAGCAAAAGAAGAAAACGTCGAAGAATTAGGTGCAGATCGCTTTGACTATGGTACGAAAAAATGGAAAAATTGCAGGCGTCTTGAGATTGTACGGAGGAATGTCATGAAGTGGTTCAGGTTGTTTTTGATATTATCCTGTGTGGTGATGGGCTGCAGTGATAACGGAAGTCAGGTTTTGGTTCGTCCGGATGCCTCCGATGATGGTGATGATGGCGAGGGAGATCCGATAAAACCGGAAGAAAAGCCCGATAAACCGGAAGAAAAGCCGGTGGAAACAAAAAAATGTGTCGAGGATGAATTGTCGTGTTCCGGCGATGTTTTGATGAAATGTGTGTCGGAAAAAGAGCAGAAATCGCCAAAATCCGGCTGTTCGGATAACTTTTGGATTTATTGTTCCGATGGCGAATTGCAGAAAGCAGCGTGCAGCCATTGTGATTTCGTCGGTGGAGTCGCGAAATGCCTGGATTGTACGGATGATTTGGATTGTGACACGGGCGTATGTCAGAGTGGGGAATGTCAGATAGCGACCGACGAACCCTGCAAGGATGCCTGTATGTCGGGGGAGAAAAAGTGCGAGGGCGGGGCGTCTTATATTTGTGACGATACCGATGGAGATGGCTGTCTGAACTGGTCAGATCCGGTCGCATGTACGGGCGAAACGGTTTGTATCGGCGGCATCTGTCAGCAGGAAAAGGTTCCGGATTCATGTAGTGATGATTGTCCCGTGATGGGGGCTTTTGAGTGCATAGGAAACGGTTATCACAAATGCGTCAATATCGATGAGGATTCCTGTCTTGAGTGGTCGGAGACTGTCGCTTGCCAGTCCGATGAAGTTTGTGTGGCGGGCATGTGTGTTCAGACGACAGATCCCAAGCCGTCATGTACGGATGAGTGTCAGGCGAATGCCAAAGAGTGTCTGAGCGATAAGACGTATCGGGTGTGCGGAAGTTTTGACGATGATACCTGCCTTGAATGGTCGGGGGTTCAGAACTGCCTGACGACGCAGACGTGCGAAGGCGGTGCATGCAAATCCGTGACTCAGTCCTGCAATGATGATTGTTCCAATGGGCAGCGGCAGTGTTCCGGGAATTCTGCCTATCAGACGTGCGGTTTTTTTGATGATGATATTTGCCTGGATTGGTCGGCTCCCCAGAATTGTGCAGCCAATGAAAAGTGTTCCGGCGGAAACTGTGTTCAGAACTGCCAGAATGCGTGCAATTCCGGTCAGAAACAGTGTTCGGGAGCGACGGGATACCAGTCCTGTGAACTCAAGAGCGATGGTTGTTATGGCTGGGGTGATGTCGTCAAATGCGGTTCGGGGACAGCCTGTACCGGAAGCGGCAACTGCACCAAGAGCTGCACGGATGCCTGTACTGACAACAAGAAAACCTGTTCAGGTACGGAAGGATATAAAGTCTGTGAGCAAAAGAGCAGCGGATGCTACGACTGGTCTGAGGTAACGAAATGCGGATCGGGAAAGGAGTGCAGGGACGGATCCTGTGTGACGACGACGGTCAATGAACCTGTGCGTTATCTGGCAGATCGCATTCATTCGCCGATAACTTCCTATGTTGTTTCGAAAATGCAGGCGATTAGTGCAAAAAATGCGAATCGAAAGAGCAATCGTTTTATGAAAATTGGCGATTCGCACATGGCAATAACATCGGAATTCGTAAAGTGTTTTTCGACGGATTCAAAAATTACACTGGACAGTCACACGAATATTTCTTCGGCGATCAGCAGCTTTAAAAATGGATTTGACTGTTACAGCCGCGATTCCATTACTGCAGTTGGTGGAAAGGATACATATTATTCCTACGGAAGCTACAATGGGGGGACGCGTCTGAGTTCAGAGATTTCGGCGGTTAATCCGCGTTTTGCATTTTTCGGACACGGTACCAACGACATGGGCAATGGCGGATATACGAAGAAGAAAAATGGAGATTATGCTGGATACAGCTATGCCATGCAGATCTATTATCAGAGGGTGCTCAGGACGGCCCGTGACCTGATGAGCGACGGAATCATTCCGCTGTTCATTGGTGTCGGTGTACGCACGGATTCTCCGAAGAATATTGCCTATTTATCCGGGGCACCTGCGATTTCAGCAGACGGAAAACCGGCAGATTATGTGACGACGTTCAATGCGATTCAGCGAGGTGTTGCCGAGGCATACCAATTCCCCTATATGAATCTGCAAAAAGTATATCAGGCAATTGGAAGTTCGAACAATTATGGGCTTTGGAGTGATGGCATTCATGCGGCCAGTGCCGGTTCTGCCTGTGATTTCACATCGTCATCGCTGAGCAAATACGGAATGAACAACAGAAATCTGTATTCGATGGAAATGCTCAATCGTGCCTGGGGTGCTTTGTACAACGGCGGATCGGTTCCGGATTCGACAGGAGAGACCTTTAAGGGCAGCGGCAGTCCGACGGATCCCTGGATTGTATCGAGTCTGCCGTTTACGCATTCTGCGAATACCAAGAATAGTCCGCACAGCAAGATTTCGACTTATAGCTGTGATACGACTGCAAATGAGGGAGGGCCTGAATATTATTATAAAATGGTTCTGAACGCCAAAACGAAGATTCGGGCATTTGTGGTCAGCGATTCAGGTGCTGATCTCGATATTCATATAAAAAATTCGGCGACAGACAATCAATGTATTGATCGTGATGATATCTGGTTCGAAAAGACTCTGAATGCCGGGACCTATTATTTCGTTATTGATACATTTGTCAAAAATAACACAGCACAATCGGGAGAATATTTGTTTGGGGTTCATGCATGTGATGCTGATGATCCCTATTGCGGATGATTTTCTGATTTTGTTTTTTATATATACTCGCTATGTTTGTGTATTTTAAAATACACAAACATACGCTCGCTGTTCGCCACTATGGCTTTCAGCCATACGTGGCTCATTTATTTTATGGATGAGGAAGATATCGTGGACAGAAAACGATTCGAGGAAGGCTTGATATCACTGGGGGCCTGCTGGAATGGAAGCATTCCGGAGGCTGTTCATCTCGTGGATGATACGCGCGAAGTCAGTCCGGGAGATATCTTTGTTCTCCGGCAGGGAAGTTCGCCGCTGACTTCCGAACAGGCCGGATCGTATTGTGCGCAGGCTGCTTCGGCCGGCGCTGCTGCGGTGATTGCCGATCCGGCGTTTTCCGTCGAATGCGGTGTTCCGGTCATATCACTGGATAGTCCGCATCAGAAACTGCAGGGATTGGCGGAAGCTTTTTACGGCAAACCATCACTGTCATTAAAAGTCATTGCGGTTACCGGAACGAACGGGAAAACGACGACGACCTATCTGATCGAAAGTCTCGGCAAAGCCATGGGACTGCGGGTAGGTGTATTGGGAACGATTTCGCATCGGTATCCCGGATATGAAGAAATTTCGGCCAATACGACGCCCGGTACGCTGAAACTTTATCGTTTGATGGCTGGAATGGTGGATGCCGGATGTGATCTTGTGGCGATGGAAGTATCGAGCCACGGCATCATGCAGGGAAGGATCGATGGTGTTGCATTTGATGCCGCAGTCTGGAACAATCTCGGAACAGATCATCTCGATTTTCATAAAACCCGCGAAGCGTATGCACTCGCCAAGCAGCGGCTGTTCGATCATTATTTGGTGCAGAGCCACCGGGCCGGAAAAAATCCGATTGCCGTTGCCAATGCCGATGATGATGAAGTCGTCGCTCATATTCACGCTGCGCGGCCGGAAAACTGGGGCGGGCGAGTCTGTTCGTTTTCGCTCGCAGGAAAACATGCGGATATTGAGCTGATTCCTCAAAACTGGAAAGATGAAGCCTGGCAAATCGAAATCATCGATCATGCGCATGGCAAACGTTGTCATACCTCTCTGCCGCTCGTCGGTGAATATAATGTTGCAAATGCAGCCGGTGCAATGACGGCAATGATGGGATTGGGGTATTCTCTGGAAGAATTGGCGGAAGCATTTTCGAAAATTGAGCAAATCCCTGGCAGAATGCAGAGAATCAGTACGAAACCAACCGTAATTGTCGATTTTGCACATACGCCGGAGGCTTTGGAAAATGCATTGATGGCGGCGAGAAGCTGTGTGCCTGAAGGGGGACATCTGTGTGTCGTTTTTGGGGCCGGGGGGGATCGGGATCCTTCCAAACGACCGATGATGGGGGGAATTGTGGCAAAAATGTCAGATCGGTGTTTTGTGACGAGTGACAATCCGAGAACAGAGGAACCTCAGGCCATCATTCAGGGCATTTTAGAGGGAATGCCGCAAAGTGGAGCAATCGTTTCCGATGTGGACAGAGCTTCCGCCATACGAAAAGCCATTTTGACTGCGGATGAAAAGGATGTCATTGTTGTCGCAGGCAAGGGGCACGAGGACTATCAGATATTGGGAAAAACGAAAATTCACTTTGATGATCGCGAAATTTGCCGTCAGGTACTTGCAGAAAGACTCCAGGGGGCGCTTTGATGTCTGACTGTGTGGGGGAGTGTATGTGATTCGCGGCATTTTGTGTGGTAGTGCAGTATTGGGTTCGGAAGAATTATTTTTTATGACTGAAACGTGTTCGAAGGTGTTTTGGCATCGATTCTGCAGAAGACATATTCGTTGGTCATTCAGACCTTTCTTGATTGCAATAATTTTAACATCAAAATAAGGGGAACTCGTCATGAAAAAATTACTCTCTATTGCATTATTGGCCGCGTCTTCGTTGGGAATGTACGGATGCTGGGATTCCTGCTACGGTGATCCCTGGTGTGACGATTACTATTACTACGATGATTACTATTACTACGATGGTTATTATGACTACTATGATCCTGCCCCCTGTGGATCGTGTGGTTGCAGCAGCTGCGGCTGCAGCAGCTGCGGCAGTTGTGCATCGGGCAATTGCAGCAATCCCGACAACAACGTTCCTCCCAATCCCGACAACAACGTTCCTCCCAATCCCGACAACAACGTTCCGAGCAGACCTGACAACAACGTTCCGAGCAGACCTGACAACAACAATGATAATGCATGTGTCTGGAACAGCGACTGCGGCGAGAATGCTGCATGTGTGAATGGTGTTTGTGTCCCCGATTCCGACAATGTTCCCGTTGTTCCGGCTCCAGAATGTGCTCAGAACAGCGATTGCGAGAATGGGATGATTTGCGCGGATGGTCGCTGCATTGCCGATGTACCGGCTCCAGAATGTGCTCAGAACAGCGATTGTGCAGATGATATGATTTGCACAGAAGGTCGTTGCATTCCTTGCCAGACGGATGTCTGTGACACATCGAAAGAAGTTGAGTGTGTCTTTAGTTCGCAGTGTGAAAGCGGATTGTGCGTCGATGGTGTATGTCTTGCGCCAGGAAAATGTGCTGTCGACAGCAATTGCCAGGAAGGTCAGATTTGTCTGGATGGTGCTTGCATCGCGCGTCCGGAATGCCTGAGTAATGCGGAATGTCCGGAAGGCAAAATTTGCAATGCATCGAATGAGTGCGAAGATGATGTCGAATGCCGTGCTGATGCTGACTGCGGGGAAGGAAAAATCTGTATTTCGAATATGTGTGCAGAATGCCGTTTGAACTGCGAATGCCCGAACGAAGGTGACATTTGTATGAATGGTGCCTGTGTTGCCGGCTGATATCGCGATTCTCTGGCGGAGGATGTTGGACATTCTCCGTCGAATGACTGAATAAAAAATACCCCTGAGTGAAGAGATTCGCTCAGGGGTATTTTTATGGCGTTAGGCTTTGAGGCAATGATTATTCTTGCTTCGCGCATTTACCGGCATACTGTTCGATGAGGGATTCACCGGCGCGTTTGCAGGTATCATTGGGATAGCCCATGTTCTTGATTTTTTTGTACAGCTTATATGCGCCGCAATAGTCTTTTGCCATTTTGGCTTTGGTTGCATTGGCACACATTTCTGTGGGATCAGGTGCAGCTGGTTTGGGTGGCTGAGCGGCTTCGACTTGTGAGGGTCTGGTTTTGGGAGAACCGGAAGTACCACCTGTAGCTTTGGATGATTTTGCTTTTCGGATAGCTTCATCGATCTTTTCAATATTTGGACTGTCGGATCGCATTGTTCTGATTTCTTCCCGTGCGAGTTCGGCGTCCAGAATATTTTCGTTTTTGATGGACTCAAGAGCTCTCGTGAGCAGTTTGTTTTCCTGGCAGTCGTGGGCTTCGGATTTGAGATTTTTATCCATCATTTCACGGTATGCCCAGGTATCGGGGGTAATATTTTCAATGGCATCCATGGCATCGCGGCAGCGATGAGCAGATAGGCTTGTCCGCGCATCCTCATAGGCATTTTTGGCCATCAGTTCCTGATGGAGTTGATCGCTCATTTTCTGCCATCTCGGATCGCTTGGGATTATCTTTTCTGCTTTATCGCAGTAGATCTGAGCCATATCGAAGGAACCTTCTTTCATGGAATTCGTGCATTCCTTCAAATTCTTAAGGAACTCATCTTCCTTGGAAGCAGAGTCATCCTGGGATGTGGCTGGTTGTGTTATCACCTGAGGTGTGGGATTATTGTTGCTAATCTTGAAAATAATGACGATAGCAAGAAGCAGGATAACGAGAACTGCTGCACCGGCAACGATGATCGGCATCATCGCATTTTTGGCAGGCTCATCATTGATGCCAAAATTGAGAGTCCAGAAGTCGCCCGGACCACAGTAACGCATCGTGACGTGTCCAAGCGTTACGGCATCGCCGCTTCCGAGTCTGAAGGGTTCTGAGATCTGAACGCCGTTGACCTTTGTGCCGTTTGAACTGTTCAGATCGCGGATTTCATAGTCACCACGCGGAGTCCGACGAATTTCAGCATGCTGTCCGCTGACACTCTGATGCTGAATCTGGATATCGCTGTTTGGATTGCGTCCGATCGTAACTTTCGAACGCATGATGTGATATTCACGACCGGCAAAGTTGGATGAAATAACGACCAGTCTTGGCTGGAGCGTAGGATCAATATCGACAACGCTATCCAGATTTTCTTCTTTGCGGACGTCGGGTTTGTTTTCATCCTGAATATAGAGACGATAGTCGCCGATTCGGATTTCATCACCCAGGGCAATTGGGGTTTTCCCCTCTATTTTGGTTGAATTGAGTTTGAGGCCATATCGGGCTGCAACAGGTTCAATGAAAAGACCTTCCGGTGTCGAAAATATGCGCGCATGATTACGGGAGACGTTGCGCTCCTTAAGGCGGATAAAATTGCCTTCCTTTCGACCAATCGTAATATCGTTGGCTTCTGGGTTTATGGGGGCGAGTTTCGATTTACCCTCGGAATCCTCAATTAAAATTCTGAGCATCCTGACTTCCTGTTGCCTGGGCGAAAAGCCACAATCCATGAGAAAACACGTTATATGCCATCAAAGCATACAAACAATCGATAGCTTATACACGACCCCTCGCAATTTGCAAAGTTTGTAATGCAATTTTCGCATTTATTGAGTCAGTGTTCCTGTTGCCAAAGAAAGCAGATTCTTTTCTGTTATGCGCTTATTCCATAGGTATTCGTGCGTAGAATCCATTTGGGGCAACACATCGTCTTGCGAATGTCGGCAAACGATCAACATATTGTCAGATCGTTAAAAATCATAGACGTCATATTGGATTTGTGCGAAATATACCGACGTTTTCCGGTTTTTGTGAAAGCCGGCTTTCATCATTATATTAAGGATTGTTCAATGGTAGCTTTAAAAATTTATGATACGGCAGCCCGCAGCAAGGTCGATTTTAAACCTCTGGTCGAGGGCAAAATCTCCATCTATGTGTGTGGGTTGACTGTTTATGATTTGCCCCATATCGGACATGCACGTACATTCGTCGTGTTCGATGTCTTTCGCCGCTTCCTCAAAAAGTTGGGTTTTGATGTTCTTTTTGTTCGCAATCATACTGATATTGACGACAAAATCATTCGCCGCTCCCGTGAGGAAGGGACGACACCAGAAGAACTCGCATCCCGCATGATTGATGCTCTTCACGATGATATGGCATCGATCGATGTCGAACAGGCGGATATCGAACCTCGGGTTACACAGCATATCCCCGATATCATTGCTTTCATCCAGAAACTGTTCGACAACGGTTACGCCTATCAGGCGGGCGGAGATGTCTATTTCCGGGTCGCTGCATTCAAAGACTATGGCAAGCTGTCGCATCGTAATCTGGATGAAATGATCAACGGCGTGCGCATCGAAGTCAACGAAGCCAAGGAAGCCGCTGGAGATTTCGCACTCTGGAAAGGTGAGCTCTCTGAAGATAAGCCGGGATGGGACTCCCCGTGGGGACGCGGGCGTCCCGGATGGCATATCGAGTGCTCCTGCATGAGCACCAAATATCTTACCCCATCGTTCGATATTCATGGCGGCGGTCGCGATCTGATATTCCCTCACCACGAAAATGAAATTGCTCAGGCAAAAGGTGCTCAGGAAGGTGATTTTGCCCGCCATTGGATGCATGTCGGAATGGTCGAAATCAATGGCGAAAAAATGAGCCACTCCCTCAAGAATTTCTGGACCGTGCGCGATATCTCCAAACAGGTTCATCCGGAAGCCCTGCGCTATTTCTTCCTGACGACCCATTACCGCAATAATATCAACTTCTCGCACGATACGATCCATGAAGCCACCCAGCGCATTACTTCACTGTACCGAACGCTTGATGCTGCAGACAGATTGTGCGCACAGTCCCTGGCAAAAGATCCTTCACTGACGGCTGACGAAAATATCGTCTCGGAAAATGTCGATGCCTTCGTCGAAGCTATGGCCGATGATCTCAACACCCCCAAAGCACTCGCCATCATGGCTCAGTGCGCAAGAATGGCCAATGACATTATCGATGCCCGCGGGAAGAAAAAGCCTGAACAAATCCGCGCTTTGCTCGGATATCGCAAGGCTTTGCAGAATATGGGCGATTATTGCGGGCTCTTTACGCGTGCGCCCGAAAAAGCACTCCTCGAATTGCGCGATTATGCTGTCAAACGCCTCAATCTCGATGTTTCACAAATCGAAAAATTGATCGCTGAACGTACTCAGGCCCGCGCCGATAAAAATTGGGCAGTATCTGATGAAATTCGCGATAAACTGGCCGAAATGGGAGTACAGATCCTCGATCGTCCGGAAGGAACCACCTGGCAGGTCAGTTAACCGGTTTTTCGCCATCGTGAAAAATCGGTGACATCTTTGGGGTATCCCAAAAGACGGAAGCGTCTGATCGGCGCTCAATATACCCAATAATAATACCGAGAACCTGCACATGATGCAGGTATCGCGTTTAGAACAGGAGTAAATGATGAGAGCCCTATATAAAGCATTGGCCAGTGTGGGAATGATTGCACTTTCTACTGCTGCAGCGCTCGGTGTGCGTCACCTTTCCAAAGCATCGAAAAAACGCAAAGAAGCACGGGAAAATGAAGAACAGCCCGTTCAGGACATCGACTTCATTGATGAAGATGAGGCCAGAAAAGAAGCTGAACAGGCTGCGGATGCCGATGATTCAGATAAGGACAACAGTGATGATGCAGATAATAAATCTGCCGATGATAACGAAGTCACCGTCGCCGAAACTGAAATAAAATCCGATCAATCTCTGGATGCATAGCAGGGCATATTCATGCTGAATGGTACGGAGCTTAATCTGCTGTTTTCGCAGGTATTCGGCTATCTTTCGACGGAATCCGGTCACAGAATCGGATTCCTCGTCGACGTGCCATCTGCTCCCCGCGATGATACCCCGGACTGGAACGAACGACGAAAGCTCGTCATGCAGTGGGCCAGAGCATTGGTCAAAACTTCGTTCCATGCCTGTATGGTTTATGCCTATGAATCGGTTGGCCGGGCCAATGCCGAACTCATTCACCCCATGTATTGTATCGCTTTGGCCGATGATGTTCCGGATTGTGCAGAACAACTTGCCCATTGCCGCGGTGAAATGGCCAACGCCGAAGAAATCTATTCCCGCGCAGAGTATTGGATCGCTCTGACTCAGTACTCCGCTACGGCTCCGCTCAAAATGGCTGCTGCGCGTTTCGGATTCAGAGCCGTAACCATGCCCGGCTTTACGCTTTCCATGCTGCCGGCTCTGTCGGTGGACATTGCCGCACTTGATGTCAGGGTCACGAAACTGGCTCGGGCGCTCACTCAGGCGCATACCGCAGAACTGACATTCGATGTCGGCGGACAGAAATACGATGTGACTTTCGATTTGCGTTTTCGTATGGGATTTGCTGCTTCCGGGCGGTATCTCAATAATGGACAAGTGGGGAACCTGCCTTCCGGCGAAGCCTATATCGTGCCCTACGAAGGTGAAAAGATAGGCAGAATCTCAATGACCGAAGGCATTTTGCCCATCGAACATGATGGTAAAATCGTGTTGTGCGAAATTTCCGAAAATCGCGTGGTGTGCATCGATGGTGAAAATGAGTTTGCCGAGTCGCTTCGAAAGGCGATTTCACAGGATCCTGCAAGGGCAAATGTGGCAGAGCTTGGACTCGGTGTGCTCGGAGAATGGGGGGTGGAGGCCGTTGGACATCCGCTTCTGGATGAAAAACTCGCGATTCACGTGGCACTCGGTCGTTCGGAACACCTCGGCGGCGTCACATCTTCGGCGGACTTTCATGCACCGGAATTCGTATCACATACGGATTATATTTATCATCATAGCCTGATGCCTGACATTCATGTGGTAAAAGGTATTTTATATTTTGACGACCACGAATCCATCTTTGTCGTTCAGGATAAATATATGTATGACAATTTATAATTTGGGCGGCGCGCCTTGAACGACATCGGCCATGCCTCCGTCGTTCTGCGGACTGCGCCCGGTCGCTATTGGCTGCGCCAATACGCGCCCGAAACAATAGGGGTGCTTGTATCGTAAAGTACAATCATGCCGTTGATGGTTTGTATATATATAATAAAAAAGCGGTGCGTATCGCTGCGCGATAGCACCGCTGCGTTCGGCGTATGACAATAGCCGAACGGCCACATGGCTGGCGTTCGCCGCCATGTGGCAACATGAATAAAATCAGTTCGTACCATTGAGATTGATGAGATTCAGTCCCAGAGGATACGCGTAGGATGAACTTCCCGTATAACCATAGCTCTGAACGCCAATGGGCTTGTCTGCAATGAGTTTGTATGCAGCATGCGCAGTGCCCATGTTATGTCGGTAAAATACATAATTCGTTCCGGAAATGGCAGAGAAATCAGCTTTCTTGATATCTTTAATCAGAGAATCCGTTCCACCGGCCGTTTTATATATCTTTACGGTCGATATATCCTTGTGCGCAATAATAGAAATATAATTCTCGCTGTAATCCTTGGGAACCATGAAGGAATAGTCATTTCTGAACTGCTGCACGGGAACGACCAGAGTATATGAAGGATCCTTGTATGTGTGTTCATCACCGAGGAACCCTGCCACGAGAATAGGCTTGTTCGAAGACATGTGGAAGTTGTCCCGTGTAATGATATCATAGGGTACACCGGCTTTTATGCTGACCTTATTACTTCCGCCAATCGTTCCATCGTACGTTGAGATTTGAGGGGTAATGGTCAGTTCGGCATCCTGGGCAGAGAGAATTCTCCATTGATCGTGTTCGCCGCCCTGCTTTTGGAAACCGGCGATGGCATATTCGCTGCCCCATGATTGGAACGGGAAGAGCTGTTCCGAATAATGGTCGACAACATCACCGGACATTCTCCTGGCGTTGTAACAGCTGGCACATCCGGCGATGGCAACAAACGGTTTGTCACCTGTGACTTCGGTACCTGTCAAATCACTGCCGGATGAAAGCTGAAAAACATCGAATTGTTTGAGTGTAAATGTTTGGGGCGTTTTGGCTGTCAATGCCCCGACGGATCCCCCAGCGTTGGTATTCTGGGATGGGGTTACTGTGACTTTGGTTTCACCGGGGGATGTCGCCTGAATGGCAATGTAGGTTGAACCGCTTCCAATGATATTGAAGTAGCGTTTCCCATAAACATTCTTGGGCAGCAGCAGCAGGGCATCGTTCCACACAGCATTTTGGCGCAGTGGATTGAACTGGTATGCTGTTACAGGGCTCGAGGACACGATGCGGAATCCGGCAGCCTGAATCGTCGTGCCCGTAATTCTTCCATTGCCTCTTTCGGCGAGTTCAATGGTTTCGACCGTACCTTTCTTGACAACCCTGGTAGCTGCTACTGTATTGTTATTGTATTTGTATACTGTAACAGTAGCATCCTGATCACCCATATTGCTGATGATGACAGCATAATTGCCGCCCGTGTCTACATTGTCTGTATAAGCAGCCCAGTACTCGCAGCCAATATAGGTGCTTTCGGACAACAGAAGCTCGCATTGGGTTTTGCATTCTTCCTGCTCGTCCGCGATGCCGTTGCAGTTTTGGTCGCCGCCAATATACTTCCCTTTGATATCACATGTAACCGACGAGGGATATGTACCGCCCTCGCATGGCCCCCAGAACTTACCTGAATCGTCGCATTTTTGCTCGCCGTCTTTGCATGCACCCTTGCCGCGGGTTTCGGGCGTACCGCGCCAGCAGGCTTGCTTTTGACCTTTCTTGCATACACATTCCGTCGTCGATTCGCAGCCGTTGGCAGGATCGCCATCGCAGTCAAAGTGGCCTGCATCACACTGGCATGCGCCCGTTCCTCCTTCAACTTCGCGGCATTCCATGCCCGCGCCGCATGCATTGTTGCAAGTCCCGCAGTGCTTGGTACTCGTTTTGGGATCAATGCA
>JAFRYG010000146.1 GCA_017441205.1 Pseudomonadota bacterium | reverse complement strand
TTACGAATTCGCATTAGTACAGACGTGTCGCGACACGTCTCTAACAACAATTCATTACGAATTCGCATTAGCACTAGAATTATGCATTATGCATTATGAATTACCAATCAACCGCTAATAATAAATACACTTGCAAAAACAAAGACACTCAGTCATTCTGCACTTCCAGCTCTAGGCTCTAAGCTCAAAGCTCTAAGCTCATTAAGAGTTGGAAGTTACGCAATCACAAAGCTTCTGACCAAAGTATCGGGAATTGCTGCACACTTCTATAAGCTATAAGCTATCCAAAAGCTCAAAGCTCAAAGCTCTAAGCTCTAAGCTCTATCCAAAGAGGCATGCATGGCAAAAAAAGACACTGGAATCAGTCAGGTGCGTGAGTTCATGGTCGTTGGACCGGATGACAATGGTCTGCCCAATGAGCTTGCAGAGAACCCGGTCATTACTGCACCGGGCGAATCTGAAATTCCAGACACACCCTCTGACCAGAAACCCGAAATTGATCCCTATGCCGGCCCCAGAGACTGGGTCGTCAAATGGTTCGGGCCCTTCTTCTCCGCAACACTGCCGCAGCACCGAGCTTCCGGACTCTACCTCGTATACGTAGGAAACTACCCGCTCTTCGTCAGTTCAAGCGCAAATATTCTCATCGCACTGACGCGTCACCTGATGTTCAGTGGTCACCAAATCATTCCCATTGACCTACTTGGCCGCGAAATCCTTCACTACGCCAACCTGTACCATCAGCCGCTGAGCATCAAAACCGGACTGCTCTTCGAGAATAACAAACTCATCCATCCGCAGAATTTCATTTACTGCTACCGAAGAGCTGCAGCGGCACTCGCGTTTGCCCACGCCATTCCCTGCAACAAATACGCGCGGCTCGCCTACGAATTCGAACCCCTCACGTTGACAAACCTCGGAAAAAGTTTTCCGCTCGTCAAATCCTTTCACGTCGATCCAACGACGCCCCCTGCATCCCAAACGAATACCTGAAACCAACAACATCCCCGGGGGTACCCAGCGCTCACCCCGTGCTATCCATATAGCGCCCCGCCGGGGCGTGTCTTCATTTTGTACAGACGTTCCATGGAACGTCTCTAACTAACCCAATATCATCGGATACAGACGTGCGAACCGCACGTCTTTAACAACAAGTCATCACGCATTACGCATAATGCATTACGCATAATGCATTATGCATTACGCATTGCGCATTACAACCAAAACTCAGGAGCAGAAAAATGATTTCACATAAATTCTGGACGACATTGTTGACAATCTCGACGATCGCTTTTGCAGGTTATGCATGCAGCAGCAATGACGACGACACCAGCAGCACCGAAAAATCAGCACTCGGCGCTGACTGCAAAGCAAATGACGATTGTGAAAGCAATTTCTGCGATGCCGGGAAATGCGCTGCAAAAGCTGAAACACCATCAAGCAAGGCCAAAATCGGCGCCGACTGCAAAGCAAATGCTGATTGCGAAAGCGATTTCTGCGATGCCGGAAAATGCGCTGCAAAAGCTGAACCCCCATCAGAAAAGGCCAAAATCGGCGCCGACTGCAAAGCAAATGACGATTGCGAAAGCGATTTCTGCGATGCCGGAAAATGCGCTGCAAAAGCTGAACCCCCATCAGAAAAGGCCAAAATTGGTGCTGACTGCAAAGCCAATGACGATTGCGAAAGCGATTTCTGTGATGCAGGAAAATGCGCTGCAAAAGCGGACGGCGGCGAACTGGATCCAGCCGCCATCGAAGCCCTGGTCGCTGCCGAAAAAGCCCTGACCAAAGCCGATGTCAAAAATGTCAGTGAAGCCGATGTCAAAAAGTACGGCGATAACCTCAATGCTTTCTCGCATGAGTTCGAAGCTGCCTACAAAGCCGAAAAAAGCTACGTATTCTCTCCGTTCTCCTATCACAGTGCCCTGAGCATGGCGGCCTATGGCGCACTGGGTGATACCTACGACGAAATGGCCAAGACCATACATCTGGATGGAGACAAGGATGCCGCCGCAGAACTCAACGGCAACATGCAGGTCAGACTGCGCTTCGACGGCCAGACCGAAACGAGCAAATTCGAAATCGCAAACCGCATCTGGGTCGATCAGACCTCCAATGTGGTCCCCGCCTTCACCGAAGGAATGAATAAATACTATAAGGCGCCGCTCAAAGTCGTCGACTTCAAAAACAATTACGCCAAATATATCCCGGTCATCAACGACTGGGTCAGCAACAACACCGGCAATATGATCAAAAATCTGCTCAAGGACGGCGATCTGACGGATCAAACGCGCATGGTGCTCATCAACGCAATCCACTTCGACGGCGAATGGGACAGAAAATTCGAGTACGAAAACACACACTCCAGAGAATTCAATGTATCCAAAACCCAAAAGGCAAATGTGAAGATGATGTCACTCCACGCGCATCAGTTTGTCTACTACAGGTCGGATGAGAACAAATACATGACGGCCTCCATGGATTACAAGGGTGGGCAGTTCGCCATGCTGATTGTACTTCCGGACGATATCGACGGGCTCGCCAATGTCGCTTCCCACCTGGATGGTGCAGAAATCCGCAAAATCATGGATGGTCAGGCCCTTCACAACGGAACCATTTCCATCCCGAAATTCAAAATTGAAACCACCATCGCATCCAGCCAGAATCTCGAGATCTTCAACGCAATGGGCATAAAAAAAGCATTTGTCCCCGGCGATGCCGACTTTAAAGGCATGATTACGCCCAATGAAGACAACCCCGCCGTCCATATCGGACAAATTATTCATAAGGCTATCATTGATGTTGACGAGGAAGGCACAAAGGCTGCTGCCGTCACCGAAATCGGCATGGATGCAGGAGCTGCGGTTCCTCCCGATGATTTTGTCGATTTTGTGGCGGATCATCCCTTCGAATTCATCCTGTACCACAAATCTTCGGGAACTATCCTCTTTGCCGGCCTGTATCGCGGAGAATAATTTTCTTCTGTGGGGCGCGGCTATTTCGCTGCGCTCAATACGCCTTGCCAAAACCGCTATGCGCTGCGCGCATACGCGGTTTTCTTTTTATATGCATTAACCCAATATCATCGGGTACAGACGTGCGAACCGCACGTCTTTAACAACAATTCATTACGCATTATGCATTATGCATTATGCATTACGAATTATGCATTACGCATTACGCATTACGAATTATGCATTGCGAATTACGCATTACTCACTTTGACACATGCATTCATTTCCTGTTAAATAGTGCGTTGGGTCTGTGTTTCCGTAAACGCTTAACCAGGTTTGGATGATGAATAAGTTCATAAAAAATGCTGCCTTTGCGTTATTGCCAATCATCGCCGTCTGCACCGGATGTTCGACCGATATCGATACAGATGCTTTCCGTGCCGGAGCCATCGAAATCAAAATCGACGAAGTAACAAGCGACGAAATTTATCCGACCGCAGGTGATGAAATTGACTGGAAAATGGTTTTCGTTCCCAGTCCTGGCGACATCATCGTGAATACATTCTGGGATGCACCTCTCGAAGTATTCAACGTCGAAGTCGGCGTCTATGACCGATTCGGAATTCCGATCCTCACGCAAAAACGGGATACCGGCGGCGCAACCGGCGAAGTTCGTACCTTCGTTCCCGAATCCGGCCTGCACTATATCAAGGTCAGAGCCGAAAGCGGCCAATCCATCTATTCCATCAACGTCAAATTCGAATCCAATTACGACGGTTTCGTCGCCCCCAATTCCGCACCCACGTTCGAAGCATACGACTTTGACGAAAATGCTATCGACAAAAATGCAGCCAATGCTGCCAATGCCCGCAATTCCCTGCGAACCGGCGGCGGAAATCAGGGCGGCGGAAGTCAGAGCGGCGGCCAGGGCGGCGGTCAGAGCAACAGCCAGAATAACAGCCAAAATAATAGTCAAAACGACAGCGGTTCCGATGGTTCCGGTGACGCCGGTTCGGACGGCGGTGATGGTGAAGGGATCGTGCTGCCTTCGGCAGCCTCCGGCGGCGTCGTGCTGCCTACGGCAGCTTCCGGCGGAATCGCCAGCTCTAACGGACAAACCGGCGCAACCATCGTCAGAACGCCATCCGCAGCCCCTGCCGGCGGCAGCCGCGGACGGGATGAGGTTCGCAGCATGGATCAGAAGACAGATGCCGTCTCGACCGAAAAATCCGCCCTCAAACCCATCTGCGCAGACATCAAGGGCAAACACAAAAAACTGGAAGCCAGCATTCTTTCGGTTACAAGCCTGAAAAAAGGTGCACAGATCAAGCTCAGCGTCGGCAAAAAGGACGGCGTCCAGGATGGCGCTGTCGGTGATATCTATGTGGATGGAAAAATCCTGGAGGGTGGACGGTTCAAGGTCGATAAAATCTTTGAATCGAGCTGCACTGCTATTACAAACGCCAGCCCGGCTGATGTGAAAAAGGCCGATCGTTTTGTTGTCAAAACACCGGAATGATTTTTTCTCATACTTGGCAGATAATTCGCTATTTTCAAAAATAGCTGTATAGAAGAAATGCACTCGCGTGCTTTTCTTCTGTAGAGTCAGAATTCTGAAGCCAGTGTTTCGCCTCTTATCATCATTCCAACATCCTACATTCCGGAGTCAGTATTATGCGCAAACATTCACTCATTACCATCGCCGCTGTCGTCGCTGCATTAGCGCTCGCATCGTGCAATAAAGAGATTGAATACAACTCAAATACTGGACACGATGGTTCCCGCGACTCAGCATCACAGCTCCTCGTCAACGACGGAAAAGCCGACAACACAAAGGTCGACGATATCTCTGCCCCGGACGGCGACAACGAAGACTGGTTCTACTTCATGCCGCCTGAAGATGGTCTCGTTACAGTCAATGCCTACGTCGATCAGCCTCAAAAAATTATCATGACCATTACCGTCATGGATAGTTTCGGACGCCCAATTCACTCAATAGAGACGAACAAATCCGACAACGTCTACAGCTTCCCCCAGATCGAAGTCAAACCGGAGCGCCACTTCATTTCTTTCGTCACCAGAGATGGCAAAAGCAGCTACTCCGTTCGCGCTGATTTCGAGCTGCCCCCTGTGATTGAAGAACCACCCGCCCCCGTAATTGACGACACACCACAGGTTTCGGGTCCAAAACCATCCCCCAAACCCTGTGTTCCCGCCGATAAATGCAGACCGGGACAAAAATGCTGCAAGGCCAAAGCTGCACCCGAAGAAGAAGATGAGGCCGTTCCCGAAAAAACGGTCAAGGGAACTATCGTACTCATTACGCCGCGCGGAAACGATTTGGCCGATATCAAAATCAATGGCATCGGCTCCAAAAATAATGTCAAAAAAGGTGCAAAGGCATACCTGAGGGGCCTAAAACGAAAAGTCGATATCTACGACTGCAAGACAAATTTCTGCATGGCCACCGTCAAAGCCAATTCCGATGAACTGGCACAGCACGATACCGTCGATGTTGTCGTTCCATAATCACAGGCCGGATTTCGCTCCGGCCTTTATTGCTTTGCTCATTTCCGTTTCGTGCTGCGCATGTCAGAACAGCACAGGAATGGCTCCGTCCGAGGGCGAACCCGACCATAGCCTCGACGCTTATATCGCGCAGGATACCGCACAATTCCTGTGCAAATACAGTCGGGGCTCTTTTCCGAACTGGCCCATGTGGCCGGAATTCGAAGCCTGGCTCAAACCCGAAGAAGCCGAGGCCATCATCGAAATCAGTGACCGTTTTGTCACACAAAAACCTCCGGCCCATCGCGCAAAATATCGCGCCATCGCAAGATTCATCGCAAATCACACCACCTGCGAACCCGCTCCCGATCAGGATGGCAAACTTCCGCTGCGCGACAAAACTGGCGCAATTGGTATCCGCTTTATCCAACACACACCGATCGTCCCGAATATTCCCGATATCCCCGCCGATCCTCAGCGCAGTGAGCTCGATACCGAATACGCCTGGCTTCAGGGCTTCGATAAAGCTTTCGACGGCACTACCTACGAAAATAAAATCAACATCGTACTGGAGCAGGACGAAAATCAGCGCTTTGTCATGCGCTCCAATATCACAAATGCGTACGCCATCCCCCTCGAAATCAGGGATTTCTGGGAAAAACTCGATCAATACAAGCTCGATGACGCTTTCGAATTCGTTTCGATCGCATGCCTCAGAAACGCAGATTCCTGCTTCGAACTCAGACCATATTGGGCCGCCGCGCAGCGGTTTCAGGCAGCTGCTGCCTCAGAATTCTCACAAAATGTCCGCATTTCCGACACCAAAATGAAAACCGTCGCACTGACCGGCAGCAGCGCCTATACCGCACTCGAAATGACGCTCCAAAATACCGGTCCGCATGCATACACGGACATCATCTTCAAAACCGACGAAGTCACGCCGCAGTTCTGCACACTCCAGTCCGAACGCACAAAACTCGATTCACCCGCGACTGAACTCCCCCCCGGACAGACCCGAAAAGCATGGTGCATCCTGAATGCCGACACGCGCCCGTGGACCAAAACGGATATCCATATCGCCACACCGATATATTCAAATTCAATATCTGAATAAATCCCTGGATTCGTAATCTACATGCTTTTATCGCAATATTCCGATTATCTGTGAGCGACATTCATCTTAATCTCTACGCCGCCATGGACGGCGGCGAGAGGCGAGGGAGGCATGTCCAGGGATGGACATTCGACCCGCAACTACGATAGCCAAAGAAAGCGTATGGGGGTGCAGGGGGTGTTTACAATCGCCCCCCCCTGCCGCTTAAGCGTACAAAATCCAAGCAACCGCGCTGCAAAGCGCGAATATGTACAGCATAATTATGGGTATAGGCTTAAAAATTAAATACAAATCGCCGACCGTATGCCGTCAGGCATAGGGCGGCGCAAACGCATGCCGTATGCCGGTATGATGTCCCATCATTCCGGCATAGGCATGCCCACAGAATACATTACAAATCCAACAATCTGTGATAGAATCACACCGGGTGTCTCGCATGTAAGAGGAAAAAATGATTCGAGAAAGACGCGGTGTTGTTCAATCCTTAGTCACAGCGCTGGTTACAAAGCCATTCATGCTGCTGTCGGGCATCAGCGGTTCTGGTAAAACCCAGCTGGCAAGGCGCATTGCCGCCGGCATCGCCATGGGCATGAAGGAAGATGACCGGTTTAACGGTCTGTCCTACAGCGGCGACGGCACCGCTCAGGCATTCAAGGTCACGCTGGCCAAAAATGGCATCATCCCGGATATTCTCGGCGACGACGGGAATGCATACATCGATATCCGCACGCCCGAAGATGCCTGGTCCGCAGACGACCTCCGGAACTCGAACCTCAACGAAATCCTCAAATACCGCATTGCGTTCCTGCCCGTGCGCCCGGACTGGACGGATCCCCAGAAAATCTGGGGCTACTACAATCCGCTCACCGGACTCTATTATCCGACGCCCGCAACCCTCGTCGCCATGCATGCCTACCTCGAATTCCTCGCCTACGGCGACGCGGCACCCAGGCACTTCATCATCCTCGACGAGCTCAATCTGGCGCGCGTCGAATACTATCTGGCCGATATTCTGAGCCTCATGGAATGCCCGACGACCATCGAAGGCGACCAGATTAAAATGGGCGAATTCTCGGCAGTCCATCCGTTCAACCGCCCGCTCTGGACGCTCAGCGCACCCAAGAGCGAAATCGGCAAGGAAGACAGCGTCCACGAACAGCTCTATATCGGCAAAATGGACAAATCCTGGGCTCTGGCCTACCACTACCTGTCGGCCGCAAACGCGGGCATGATGCTCAAAAAGATGCCGGTCAACCTCGACGAAGTCATCAGCGGCGCCGACTGGCACAGAATCGTCCCGCCAAAGCTGTCGTTCACGCCGAATCTGACGATCATCGGCACCGTCAACGTCGACGAAACGACCTATGCCTTTTCACCCAAGGTTCTGGACCGCGCCTTCGTCATGGAATTCAACGAAATGAACTACGATCTCGTTTGCCATGACTGGCCCGGATTTGCTGACGCACAGCCGGCTCTCGCGACCATGCACAAAATCCTGCGCCCCGAAAACCTCCATTTCGGCTACCGCACCGTGCACGAAGTCCTCGATTACATCGCACAGGCGCAGAGCGACTGGCAGCATCAGGGCGATTTCTGCATGGCTTCCAAGATCCTCCCAAAACTCCGGGGCGGCGAAGACAGGCTCGGTTCGATCCTGCCCGTATTCCTGGCTTTTGCCATCACCAATGACCAGAATTTCGAAACACTTCACGCCACTGCTTCCGACCTCGTCGCGGATATCCTCGAAGGACGCCAGCTCCCCGGCATCCTCAAACGCCTGAATCTGACGCAGCCCGCATATCCGCTGACTGCCGACAAACTCTTCAGAATGACCCGTCAACTGCTCGAAACCGGACTGGCTTCATTTTTCTGATATGAATCGACACCTGGACAACCTCATCGACATCTTTGACCAGCCAAAACTATGGATTGCGCTGCGCTCGGTCTGCGACAACCCACAGCAGGAACTGCGCGTCGAAATGCCCTATGTCGATGTCGGACAGGCGCAGCACATGGACGCATCCATGCTCGGCGCTTCCGCTTTCGAACCCGGATCACTCGCCGTCACCGACCGGATGAGTCACTTCACGTGCCGAAAACAGAAATGGCGGTTTCTCAAAGCTTTCGACAAAAGAATCGTCCGGCGCGACCTGACCCCGGCAAACCAGTTCGTCGCCTACTTCGTCCGATACAGCCTCAGATTGCTCAAATCCGCAGCATACAGCCTGAATCCGGACACCGAATACGATATTTACTTCACGCGCCTGCTGCGCACTATCCGGCGCATGAATGCCGTCTGGGACGCCCTTTCGCCCGGATACAAATTCGCGCCCATAGATTCACTGCCCATCGACAATCAGATGCTGGCATTCGAACCCAGATATCACGTAATTCTCGAAGCATACCTCGCCTGTGAGGCGATCTGATACAGAGGAGATTGATATGGAAAAATGGTTACCACGAGGTTTGATTGGTGTCGTTCATCTTCCCGCACTGCCCGGCGATCCCGGCTACAGCGGCCAGTCACTCGATGATATTCTGGCCTTTGCCATCGCCGACGCTGACGCCATCATCGGCGGCGGAATACGCGCACTCATCATCGAAAACTTCGGTTCCGCCCCATTCCCCAAAGGCAATGCGCAGCAGCCCATGCCCTCGCACCACACGGCAATCATGTCGATTGTCGCCCACGAGATCCGCAAAAAATATCCCGATCTCATTCTTGGCATCAACTGCCTGCGAAACGACGCCTACGCTGCGCTCGGTATCGCCGTGGCCACGAACGCCAACTTCATTCGCGTCAATGTACTGACCGGCGCATACGTCACGGATCAGGGGCTCATCGAAGGTGACGCATACGGGATCCTGCGTTTCCGACAGCAGCTTGCCGCCAATCACATCGCCATACTCGCCGATGTTCTCGTCAAACATGCCACGCCGCTCGCCCCGCTCTCGGCCAGTGATGCCACCAAAGACACCCTCCTGCGCGGACATGCCGATGCCGTTATCGTTACCGGCAGCGGAACCGGCGAACCCGTCGACCGCCGCACGCTCGAAGAGGTTTTCCATGCCGCCGACGGCGCCCCCGTCCTGCTCGGCTCCGGTACAAAAGCCGAAACACTTCCAAACTACGCAAGCTTCATCAAAGGTGCTATCGTCGGCACTGCACTCAAGGTCGACGGAAAAGTCCACAATCCCGTCGATATCGAGCGCGTCAGACGCATGGTCAAAGCCTTCGATGCCGTCTGCAAATTGTAGCGCGCCTATTGGCTTTGCCAATACGGCCGCGCCTGTGTCGGCCTATGCACTGCGTGCATACGGCCGCCAAAACGCCTTTTTCATTCGCCGCCGCTTCCGGCGGCTCACCGCTCCATGCACGATCTCCGTCGGCTGACGCCGGCGCAATCCACAAGCGAGTTCGTATGAAACGATTCCTATTTGCATTATCAGCGATCGCCCTCTGCCAGGGGCTCTATGGCTGTGCAACGACTTCTTCACCCGGTATCATGCAGGAAGCCGTCCAAAGCTCCGTGCACCACGTGAATCGAGGCGTATTCCCCTTCCAGGGCGAAACCATGACCTTTGATGCAAGACACGTCGCAACCAAGGCGAGTGTCGCCGAAGCCATTCTTCAGGTCGGACACGAAAGCACCATGGAGGACGGAACCCGCTACATCCCCATCATCGGAACCGCTTCATCCAAATCCATCATCCGGTTGTTCGCAAAAGTCGATGACCGCGCCGAAGCCTACATCGATCCGACGAGCTGGGAAACCATCTACAGCTATAAACATCTCAATGAAAATGACCGAAACCGCGAATACTACGTCTGGTTCTGGCCCGACGATCAGAGCGCTTCCGTCGAACGACACCATGCAGGAAACGTCGTCAAACGCGATGTTCCATTGCCCAATAATACCATGGATTCCATCGCATGGGTCTTCTTCGTCAGAACCATGAAGCTCGAAGTTGGCAAAAGCTACTCGCAGTACACCTATGACGGATGGACGATCAACAGAGTCGAACTCAAGGTCGTCGGCGAAGAAGACGTCTGGACCGAAAACGGTTTCTTTCATTGTCAGAAATACGAAATCTGGCGCGAACGAAGCGATGCCATCGAACCCAACGGCGCTCTGAGCGGTGTGTTCATCGATCCGGCAAGAAAAGTTCACGTCAAATCCTATCTGCTCGCCACGGCATGGCTCGCCACCGACGAACTCAAAACCCCGGTCCGAATGGTCGTCAATACGGGAATCGGCGATTTCGATTTGATCCTGAAATCGATCTCAAAACAATAATATGAAAACTCAGCAACCCCTTAAAATATATTCGAGCGTACCCTGGATCATCGCTTTTTGCGCACTCCTGTCCTCGATTGCAAATCTCGTCACCGGCATCATCATTCTCTCGACGTATGCCACCGGCGGAGATATTGCCCTCGGTATCCTCACCATCGTCTTCGCCGTCTGGGGGCTGACCGGGTCGATACTCGCCCTGTTCTTTATCGTTCGGCAGAATCGCTACAATCGTTCACAGGCCAACTTCATTGCACAGGTTTCACACGAACTCAGAACGCCGCTCACATCCATCCGGATGTATGCCGATACCCTGCAGATGCATCGGTTTAAGGACGAAGCCGAAAAGGACGAACTCGTCAAAAATATGAACGACGAAATCATTCGCCTCGAACGCCTGACCGAACAAATTCTCGAAGCCAAACAACAAAAACTTCCCAAGGATCCCAACAAAATCGATATCGCTGCGGCACTCAAAAAAGCCATCCAGCCGTTCAGCGATGCTGACGACAATCAGGACAGACTCGACATCAAAATCGAAGACAATCTGCCCAAAATCGCCGTCGATGAAGATGATTTCAGAAATGTTGCATCCAACCTCATCCGAAATGCGCTCACGCACGGCGGCCCGGGCATGGTCCATATTTCCCTCAAAAAGGAAAATGACAAATGCGTGCTCTCAGTGCGCGATGAAGGTACCGGCATTCCCAAAGAATGGCGAAAGCAAATCTTCGAACCCTTCGAACGCGGCTTCAATACGACAGAATCCGGCATTCCGGGATTCGGCCTCGGGCTTTCCATCGTCAAGGATTTCGCCAAACAATACCATGCAGAAATCGACGTCGATGATCATCCCGAGGGCGGTGCTGTCTTTACGATTATTATGAATATTTAATTACAAAACCACTTTCCAAAGGCCGTGGAGGTTGCAGTATGCATAGACTGCAACGGCCTTGTCGGATTTGTCGATGACGAAGATGGCTTCCGGCCTGTCACCGGCTTTCAGTGCGCGGCGCATTCCGCCGTGTTCCGTTTCGACAAAGATCCATTCAATGAGATGGGCTTCTGTCATGGGGTGATCGACACTTCCGACTCTGACGGTCATGCGAACGGCAAGTTCGCGCTCATCCATTTCGACGACGGGCACATGTTTTTCGCGGCTGGCATCTACGGTATTGGCGACCAGCGCAGTCATCGGTTCACCGCAGCAAACCGGAACAACACCTGAATTGTGAACCATTCCGATCAGATTGCCGCAATGCTTACAAAAATAAAATTTCGCGTCCATGAATTCTCCTCGATATGGGCCGCCGGACTCACAAAACCTTCGCCCCCGGCCAGTTGAATAAAAGCGTCAACCGTGGCCCCCCCCCCCGGAATAACCACATCTTCGCTGTTATCTAAAAACGCCGTTCAATCGCGGCGATTTTGAACAAACAAATTACGCATCTTCCTGATCTTCTTTATCTTCTTTTTTTGCGTTCTCTTTCTCGCTTTCCTTTTTCAGCTCATCCGCGCAGTAACGAACCATATCCCCCATCGAACGCACGTACTCGATGGCTTTGGGTTCGACGCTGTCCATTCCCAGCTTTTCGACTGCCCGTTCCAGCGCTTTCGAATACTGCACGAGGGCATCAAAGCGCGCACTCCATTTGGGAACCATCGTCAGTGCTGCGCAGCCGGTTTCTTCCATCTCGACGAGCTTTGCCTGAAGCGAAATCAAATCGCCATTCATCTGAATATTCTGCTTTTCGAGTTCTGCGACTTTTGCATCCGAAGCCTGAATCCGGTCTTCATATTCCGCGCGCAGTTTGCCCAATTCCTGAAGCTGCGTCAGATTGAGCTTCGAAATCTCGGCCTCGTGTGCTTCCTTGAGTTCGGCCATTTCTTTGGCGTGATGCTCCTTGAGCTCCGTCATGGCGGCATTGAGCAGTTCGATGGTCTGCGCATAATCGTCCGCGCGCTCGTTTACCTCTTTCAGGCGCGCATCGAGTTCCTGAATGGAAGCATCTTTTTCGGACGAACCGGCTTCTTCAGCATTCGGCGCATCCTCCTTACGAACAGGTTCCGGGGCATTCTCTTGTGCCGATCCGGATTCCTGTTCCGATTCGCTTTCCGAAACTTCGGGGGCTTTTGTTTCAGGCTCCAAAGCTGCCTTTTCATCTTGTTCCGAACCAGTGTTTTCCGATTCCGGAGTGTGTTCTTCGACAGCATTCTGTGCCTGAGCTGCCGGTTCCTCACCGGCATCTGCACTGCCGCCGTTTTCGGAACCTCCGTCTGATTCAGCTGGTTCCGCGACGACATCTTCGAGTTCCTGAATATCGCTGCTGTCGGAGGACTGTCCCATGGGATAATGGGAACCGACCCGAGCGCGGGAAGGTACACCGCGTGCGGATTTCCCGGAATTTGCCCTGACATTTCGCCTGACATGCGCGACCTGTCCATTGCTCTCGCTGCTCGCTCTTGCTTCGCCCAAAGAGCTGTCTTCATTCCCACCGGAAGCACTGTCCGAAGCAGATTCATCTTCCACCGGAGGCAATCCCAGCTGTTCGCGCGACGAAACGGACGTTCCTTCCGCCCGCAGCTCTTCCTCAATATCCTCCATCAGCATCGGATTATCGGGAGCAGCGACTGGGATTCCCGATGCACTCGACGGCACACTCACCGGCGAAGCGCCGGAGATACCCGGCATCATCCCCATTTCACCCGCATTCATCGCTCCGGATGGCACCGAAACATTTGGCATACCGGAACCCGATGATTGCGCAAACTGGGAAGGCGGCAAAGACGCAGGTCCGGCACTCGGCGCGCCCAGCGAAGGACTGCCGCCAAACGAACCCGATCCCGGCAGCATACCCATCGAATTCGGATTGAACGAGGCTGGTGGAAGAGAGGGATCCATGCCGGATGGCCCTGGACCTGCAGCCATCATGTTGCGCGCTGCACCTCCCGCAAGTCCGCCAGGACCAAGTATCGCCGGAACAGCAGGTTCAAGTACTGGCTGGGATGACGGAATGGGGCGAATGCCCATCGAATTCGGATCGAATGATGCAGGTGCAGCGGCAGCGTCCAGACCGCCTGCCGGCGGAAGATGATTCGACTGTTCGGCCATCATCTTCGCCATATCATCATCGTATGAAGGCTGATTGGGCATCGTCGGACGATAGTTGCCTGCCGAAGAAATCGGACGCACATTGACATTGCGCAGATCAGGACCCGCCGGCGCCTGAAGGCCAGGATTAAACATCTGAACCTTGGGACCTGAGGGTTTCGGAATCCCGGCTGGTGCGACAGGAGGCAGCGAATGCGCACTGATAGGAGGCGGTGATGATATCACTGGCTGATTCACCGGCATCATTGCACGGTTATCATCGACAAAATCGACATTCACATCACCAAAACGAAGCTTGTCCCCCGGATGGATCTCATACTGCTGCCCAATGCGCTGATTATTCACATAACTGCCATTGGAACTCTTGAGATCAATCAGAAAATAACGGCGATTCTGGTAAATAATCTTCGCATGATAACGCGAAAGAGATTTCGCTGCGATCAGAACCATATTGCCCTGATTGCGACCGATCGTAACCTCGGGCTGCTGATCATTTACATCCACATAGTAAGTCTGAAAATTCTCATCACGGTAGACAACTCGTGCCATGGACCAACCTCAAATGAAAAAAAACGTCCTGTGCCTTTGCACTGAATCTTTAAACCAACACATTTAACATATTATTCGCTGATTGCCCAAATGTTTCGTATGGTTTTCTCGCCCGGATTACATCTTTTTCATCCATATCCGGCGAATTACTGACAAATCCGCAAAATAATGAAAAAAAACTTGACTTATGCCTGATTATGAAGCTAGGTTGCGCCGTCTTTTCGGAGCGTCAAAAATTCGCTCCTGCTTCATTCAGCCTGCGTCTCGCAGGCGTTTTTCAGTTTTCAAGTTGAGGTTTGGAAATGTACGCTGTGATTCGCACAGGTGGTAAACAGTATCGCGTCGCTCAGGACGATATTCTCCGCGTTGAGTCTTTAAAAGCTGATGTTGGTTCTTCCGTTAAATTCGATGTCCTCGCCATTGGCGAAGGCGAAAATCTTCGCGTTGGACAACCCCTCGTCGAAGACGCCAACGTAACGGGAACAATCGTTCGTCATGCACGCGCACGCAAAGTTATCGTCTATAAATTCCGTCCCAAAAATTATTCCCGTAAAAAGGGTCATCGTCAGGCCTATACGGAAGTTCGCATTTCGATTGCCTAATCGAATATCTGCGTGAGGAGAGTAAACTATGGCTCATAAGAAAGGTCAAGGCTCAAGCCGTAACGGTCGTGACAGCAATCCACAGTATCGTGGTATCAAACTCTATGGTGGTCAGGCTTGTCGCGCCGGAAACATCATCGTTCGTCAGCGCGGAACCCAGGTTCACCCTGGTAAAAATGTTGGCGTCGGTCGTGACTGGACAATTTTTGCCCTCGTCGATGGTACCGTCAGTTTCGAGACCTACGGTCGTGGTCTCAAACGCGTCAGCGTCATCCCCGCTCAGGTCTAATCCCTGTTCTGCGGCCATTGCACATGGCCGCGCCACGAACACAAAAGGTTTCACGGTCTTTCGTCTTGTGATGCTTTTTGTGTTTTTTTGTACCCTTTTCAAGCCAGTGCGAGGAACAAATGCGATTCGTCGATGAAATCAAAATTGAAGCAACCGCCGGAAAAGGCGGCGATGGTGCTGCAACTTTTCGCCGCGAAATGTATGTTCCTCAGGGGGGACCAAACGGCGGCGACGGCGGTCGCGGAGGTAATGTCATACTCGAAGGCGACGACGGGTTCACCACACTCAGCCACCTGCGCTACAGACGTTTTTGGCATGCCAAAAATGGCGTCCCCGGAAGCAAAAATAAAATGCATGGCAAAAACGGCGAGGACTGCATCGTCAAAGTCCCCGTGGGTACGCTCATTTTCGATGACGAATCCGGCGAAAATATCGGCGATATTACCGCACACGGACAGCAGATTATCGTCTGCAGCGGCGGACGGGGCGGACGCGGAAACGTTCACTTCGCAACCGCAACAAACCGTTCACCGCATCTGGCAGAACGCGGCCGGCGCGGCGAACAAAAAGTACTTCGCCTCGAAATGAAACTGCTCGCCGACGTCGGATTGCTCGGTTTCCCAAGCGTCGGAAAATCCACGTTCATCTCGACGGTTTCGAACGCAAAACCCAAAATCGCGGACTACCCATTCACAACGCTCGTCCCCCATCTCGGTGTCGTCCCAGTCACCGAAGATTTTGCTTTCGTCATCGCCGACGTCCCCGGTCTCATCGTCGGTGCCAGCGACGGCAAAGGACTCGGCATCGACTTCCTCAAGCATCTCGAACGCACAAGGATCCTCATTCACCTCATCGAAGTAACATGCCAGCTCGAAGGTGCCGAGACCGAACGCGATCCCATCAGTGATTTCAAAAAGCTCAATCTCGAACTCAAGGCTTTCAGCCAGGAACTCGCCGAAAAACAGCAAATCGTCGTCTTGAGCAAATGCGATGAACCATGGGTCGAAGCCGAAAAGGAAAATCTGCGCGATCAGTTCACGCAGATGGGTTACGAATTCCATGCCATCAGCTGCCAGTCACACGAAGGCATTCGCGAACTCCTGCTCTCCGTCGCAAGACACATCAGACGCGAAAGAGCCCGCGAAAAAGAACTCGCAGAATCCAGGAATCCTGCACCTATTGAAATTTAAGACTCTGTGCAGCCGGAGTCTTGATAAATCCGGAGCTCGGAGTCCGAATTGCCATTCTCAATGCTCTGAGCAATGGAAAACATATTCTTTGGAACATTGCATATCCATACCGGTTAGCCATAGCCAATTATTCGTATAGCTGTCTTGCGGCAATGATTCGTCAATCCTGACAATTCTGACAATTCAAAAATATTTATGGGATATTAAAACCATTGCTTCGGGAATCGCACCCAATTCATATTATTATATACCAGCTTCATAAAATAATAGTACAGACGTTCCATGAAACGTCTCTAAATATATATAATCCCATATAAAACACCTCGCGTATTGGCAAGGCCAATAGCGAGGAACGGCGAGTGTATTACCTTGTCGCACAATATGCGACAAGGTAATAACGAAGCCCACAAACGATCCAAAAAAAGATATCAATGATATTATTATCTGTTTAAAAAAAGTATTGTTATCGTTAGAATCTGACTTTCCAGTGTTACGATTCCCCGACCAACGGAGCCCGGTATGAAGAATAAGAATTTATCGATTGCATTGTTTTTGATCGCAGCAGCGACGTATGGCTGTGCCTCGGATGCTGACAGCATTCAATGCCAGAATTCAGACCCGATACAGTGTGTGGACGAAACCCATATCGGTTTTTGCAGCAATGGCCTTTATCAAATCCAGGAATGCCAGTTTGGATGCAATGCGGCAACCGGCCAATGCAATACGGGAGCAGATCCCTGCCTGGGCAAGACCTGCCCGGCGAACGAGCAATGCAATAAGGCGACAGGCAACTGTGAACCGGCGGCCGCAAGTCAGTGTGATGAGTCGCAATACCCCATCTGCAACGACAACATTCGGGTAACCTGTCAGGCTGGGCAGCTTTCTGCAGCAGTTTGTCCACTCGGATGTCAAAACGGCGAGTGTATCAAGAATGATGAGCAGCAATGCAATCCTGCGGACTATCCGCAGTGTCGTGACAATATCCTGATTACCTGCCAGAATGGACAGATTCAGAATACGCCATGCAATGACCTGGAATGCCGGGATGGCGCATGTATGCAGCCGGCAGCACCAACTGCATGCAATGAAGCGGATTATCCCAAGTGTGACGGCAACAACCGTCTGACCTGCGTCGGCGGGCAGATTCAGACTGAATCGTGCGGCGATAAAGTTTGTCTCAGCGGCGAATGTACCGTAAAG
>JAFRYG010000014.1 GCA_017441205.1 Pseudomonadota bacterium | reverse complement strand
TAATACGAAACGCGATCTTCCCAGGACATGTGCGACAAATCGACCACGGCTTCCACTTCAATATCGTCATCGTCAGAATCCTCACTCTGTTCTGAATCCTGAACATCTTCCGACGCTTCTGCCGATTCCGAAGGCTCTTCCGATTCCGAAAGCTCTTCCGATTCCGAGGGCTCTTCCGGTTCCGGCGCTACTTCCGAAACTTCAGAAGCAGCTTCTTCCTGGACCTCCGCCTCTGCCTGCGCAGCTTCCACCGATTCATCAGAGGATACGTCCTCACTGGCCTCTTCTGCCGCATGCTCGTTTTCGACAGATTCAACCACTTCCGGACTCAATCCTTCTTCATTCCTGATTTCTTCGCTCATGCCTTGTCCCCTATTGCACTTTTGATGTGCACTACATAACGATGCCAAGCATCCCAATAAACGCCGTAAAGCGTACACGTAAATAATAAAGAACTGCCTATAGCAGCCCAAAATAACGCCGTCTTTTACTACACATGACCTTTTCTAGCAAGAATTGAACTGCGCCTATGATCATTTTACATCCAACACACGATGGTTACATCCGGACTGACGATTAACAGGTACAGATGTTCCCTGAAACAACGTTTCCGGTTCCGCACTGCGAATGGTTGACGGAATTGCATCCCACAAAAATTCGCACGAAATTGCCCCCCTCCATTCGTGGTCGACGTGCTGCTTTTTTGCAGCCGAACGAACGCATTGTTATTGCCCCCTCCATTCGTGGCCGATGTGGGGACATTTATCGATTGTCCGGGCGTATTGCGGCACTTCCGGTGCCCAATAGCCCGGACGGACCGACGTATTGCCCCCGGGGCAATAGGCGGTCCCCCAAAAACTCAAATCACCGTCACCCCAATCCCGGTATTCAGGCTCTGTTTCATCGTCTCGCGGATCTCGTCCACTCCGCGATCGCCGATATCCCCTACGATGGCCGCAATATGTGAACAGGATTCCAGCAGGTGCTCTGCTGCCGCACGGATATCCTCGCCCGAAACCGAAACCAGCTTCTGGCAGCGCACGCGGATATCGGAGGGCATATCCTGAAGAATCATCGAACTCAGCCATTGAGCGAGCTGCGCGACGCCGTCGAGCATCCCCAGGTGCTCCCAGATGACGCGTTTGCGGAGACGATCCAGTTCCGCATCCTCGATGCCATCTCTGGCGATTTCGCGAATCAGCTCATAAACGGCACCCAGAACGCGCGCGACGCGGCGGTGACGGCAAGTCGCCCGAATCTGCAGCAGCGTCGACTCCTGAGTCGTACTGATAAAAGCCTCGGTATCATAGACCAGGGCGCATTCCTCAACCAGCCTGCGCGACAGCCGCGAAGCCATGCCATCGTCCAGCACACGGACGAGCATTTCGATGGCCGGAAACGCTGCACTGCCCGCCGCCGGCGTCAAAAATCCCAGCAGCACCTCGCTTTGCGTTGCCCCATCGTACTTTTTAAGACACAGACGCGGCTCGGTGCGCCTGTTCTCCATCAATGCCCTGAAGTAGATTTCCGGCATCGCGCGCCGGCGCCAGGGATTGAACTCGCGGCGAAGGCTGCGGAACGACGATTCGAGCACATCCAGGACCTCCTGCGTCGGACCGATCGGCCCCGTCATGACCAGAAGCATATTGGGTGCCGCATAGTGCGCTTCATAAAACGCGACGACCTCGCTGCGCGATATTTTGGCCAGATCATCGGGATCGCCGGCAATCGGACGCCCCGCCTCCCCATAAAACTGAGAGACCAGAAGATCGTCGACATTGATGAGACTGTTGTCCGCATCGTAATCCGAAAGGATCTCTTCGCGGATGATATCGCGTTCCGAGGCAATCCCCGACAGCCGTGGGCCGCAGATCACCTCCCCCAGCAGCGACAATACATTTCCGAGAGATTCCGCCGGCATCGACACATCGTAGCTCGTCACCTCGCGGGCCGTATAGGCATTGAAATCCGCCCCGCATGCCTCAAAAGCCTCCGAGAGCAGGCGCAGACTCGGATGATTCTTCGAACCGCGAAACACCAGATGTTCGAGCATGTGGGCTGTCCCCGGCAAATGCTCATCGCGGCAGCCCGAAGCAACATTCAGAAGCAGACAAATCCGGTGAAGATGCGGACGCCGGCAAATCACAACCCGCATCCCGTTCGAAAGCTCGTGTTTCTCATGAACCAATGCTGCCGGCAGTTCCGGCATCGACTGTTCTCTCATGTCCGAATCCTGTGTTGAAGTCTTTCTCCCCCGCCAAACATCATGATTCAATACCATTTTAATATCAACAGACAAATTTGACTGGCAATGCATACGGGATTACACCATACGTGCGCCATGCGCGTCACAAAACATCCAGGGATTCGAAATGCATCATCACGTCAGCAAATTAGCCATTTTCCTCGTCATTGCCACGTTATGCTTTGTCGCCTGTGCTTTCGGGCTGACGACCTCCTACCACAAAATTGCCGTCTATGCCGGCATGGGGCTCGTCTTCCTGATGACATGCGGGTTCTTCTACGCCACGCTTCATCTTCAAAAAGTTCAGTAACGCGCCTTTGGGCACGCCCATACGGCGCGCCGGCCGCTGCTGTTTCGCCAAAGGCTCAATACGCATCGGCTGCCCGCTGCGGCTCCCTTGCGCTGCCTGCGGCGCGCTATGGTCGCCTGCCGCCGCTATGTTCATACGCGGCGGCCGCATTTTGACAAAGATCATTCCGACCGAATGGCGAATTCCGTCCAGAAAACCGGTTTAATCAGCGAAATCAAAACGCCTCCGGCAACCAGTCCCCCCATCAGAAAGACATTGCCCAGAATGGCTTCACACACGGCAAGCCCATAAAGCGTCAGGCTCGTAAACGTCGGAATAAACAATACCACCAGCATTCGCGCCGGATTCCTAATCAATTGTCCGACGGCATTCCGAACCGACCACAGCAATCCGTGCCCCCAGACGAGGCGGTTTGCAAGCACTGCCGGATGCAGAACACTGCCCACGAGCGCCAGCATGCCCGATCCGACGGCAACGATTGCACCGATCAGCGGCCGCGCCATCATCATTCCGAAAATGCCTCCCGTCATGGCGCCGACACACAGCCAGACCGTCGCCCCAAAGACGAGATCCAATCCCAGCACTGCCGGCAAATCCCGCAGCCAGCTCCCGTGCATGGCCGATTTCTCGCTGCCGGCAGCCATCATCTTCCACCACATCAAGCGGCATGATGCCGAAAAAATCCACCAGGATCCCAGCAAAAATCCGACCAGACATCCCAGCCAGACGGCGGCCTCCGGAGATATGCCAAATTCGACATGCCAGATGATGATCAACAAAAATGTACTCAGAATCCCAAGCCTCAGTACTCCCTGCATCATCCTGAGCAGAATCGGATAAAAAATACCTGCGATGCCGCGGCGGGCAGATCGAATGGACTCCCATACAAAAGAAAACATCGAATACCTGTATATATAATGATAGCAATAAATCGCTGTGTCCCGATGTCACCGTCCCGGACATCAGGCACCCTTCATCGCCTTCTTTTTAATCTTCCTGTGGCTCTGGGAAGATTCTGATTCATCGTCCGGCAAAGATTTGTTGCCGAAATGTTTAATGAATTTCGCCTCGGCCTCTGGTGTAAGAACCATGATGATATCGGCATTTTCCGGCAGCAGCTCATGCGGAGACGGGTTGATCACACACCTGCCGTCCACGACCAGGGCGACGACAGAACACCCGGTAAGAGGTCTGAATTGCAGCTGAACCAATGTCTTCCCGACCATCTTGGGCGGTATCTTAACCTGGATCGCGTACAAACCTTCGACCATGGTATAGAGATGTCCCTGCTTCAGATTGTTGAAGAGCATGGAGGAAGCCATGGTTGCGGACGACAGTACGAAATCCGCGCCGGCTCGGTGAAGCATCGAAACATTGCGTTCCTGATTGGCGCGAACGATGATTTGCACGCCCGGGCGAAGCTTTCTGAAGTAAAGCGTCAAATAAATATTGATATCATCATCGTGCGTCGTGATGAGCATCGCGGATGCTTCAAAAAAGAGCGTCGATTTGAGGAAATTCAAATCCGCTGCATCGCCGAGCACGACATTCTGAGCAAATTCCTTCCACTCGCGGCCGACGGGTTCTTCCTTGTCGATAATGGTAAACGGCGTTCCTTTTTCACTCAGGTACTTTGCTGCAGCAAGTCCGACGCGCCCCGCCCCCAGAATGACGACGCCGGCACCTTCCTCGTATTCTGCAGAAAACTGGTTGTTATAGGCATTGAGCTGTTCATCACTGACAGCCATCACCAGAAGCGAAGTCTCGGTAATGCGCGTCTGGGGACCGGCGAGCTCAAATCTTCCGCGTTCCCATACACCGACGACTGTGATCTTCAGTTTTCGACCAAGATCGGCCTCTTTGAGCGTCTTTCCCACGAGTTCGGTTCCCGCAGCACGGGCTTCGACGATTCGCAGATCTTCAATTCTTCCCATGATATGTGCCGCCACGCCATCATTCGACATGGACCGAGCAAGCGATTTGCCCATCAAATCGCTGATGTCAAGGACCTGGTTGCTGCCGGCCAGCTCCAGAATATCGATCGAATCCACATGATTCGAAAAAGAAACGATGGGAACACTGGCACATGCCTGGCGAACGACAAAAACGATATTGGTATTGATGGGATCTGAGTCCGACGTAACCGAAACAAGCGCAGCCCTCTCCACGCCGGCATTGATATAGGTTTCGGGCTGCCGAAGATTGCCGACCAGAACCTGAATATCCATGTCCCGCAAACGATAGGCCTCCTGGACATCCTCGACGACGACGGCATAGGGAATGCCGTGCTGCTTCAATCGCTCGATGAATGCCTCGGTGGCATCATCAAAATGCGTAATCAGGACATGATCCCTTATCGTTTCGGGCAATGACCGGGGGGCCGTGGCTTCCTGCTGCGCAGCCATTATCGGGTTATACACAAATTCAATAATGACAAACGGAAGCATGACGAGCATGAAAATGATACCCGTCAGATTGACGATGATCGTAAATACCTTGCCCGCGTCCGATTTAAAGACGATATCGCCGAATCCCTGTGTCGACATGACGACCAGCGTCCAGTAGATGCCGGTAATGGGAGAATGGCTCTCTCCCTCGAGCATCATGAAAAAGTGAAACAGGAAGCTGTAGACGACCAGGAGTATGAGCAGGATGATCATGAACCAGAAAAGAAACTTCCGGTTAGATCCCGTCGTTCGCTTTTTTAATGCATAAACAAGTGCTACAGAAACGCCGCGCATTATTAAAAATCCAGTAAATTCATTCAAATCCCCCGACGAAATTTATTTTTTTATCAAATTCCTGCCATTCTTAAAACGCGAAAATATCAATGCTCATACAAAAAAAGCGCGGTCCTGACCGCGCCTTGTGATGAAAACTCCGGAATTCGCCTAAATGAGCGTTTTTGGCGGAATTACCGCACCTTTGGGAATGACCGTGATGCCATCGCGGACATAATAGAATTCACCATCATAATTCAGATCCTCGGGCTGACGGCGAATGATGACATCATCCCCGATTCTGGCATTTTTATCGATGATGCAGTGCTCAATCGTGACATTTTTACCGATTCCCAGCGGCACCGTCGGCTGGAACTCTCCTTCGAAGAATTTGGGATTTTCTTCTTCAAAATAGTCAGCTCCCAGCATGACCACTTCCTTGAGCGTTGCACCCGGACGGATGATGCTTCGTACGCCGATCACGGAGTCCGAAATAATGGCGCCGTGCAGATCCGTTCCTTCGGCAACGAGACTGTCGCGAATTGCAGAACGAATGATGCGTGCCGGGGCCAGAGAACGCATGTGCGTAAAGATCGGATGTCCCGGACTGTAGAGCGGGAACGGCGGATTGACCTGGGTGGCCTGGATATTGGCTTTGTAAAAAGCAGATATCGTCCCGATATCAGCCCAGTATCCCTCGTGCAGATGCGTGGCGATCTTTACCTGACCAATGAGTCCCGGAATGATCTGGCTGCCAAAGTCATTGTCATGCCCCTGCAGACATTCCTGCAAAAGCTTGCTCTTGAACACATAGATTCCCATACTCGCCAGATACCAGCCATCCTCTGGATTCAGATTGACCTGACGGCACATCTCATCGGGGGCACGGAATCGTTCAATCACTTCCGGATCTTTGGGCTTTTCGACAAATTCCTCGACATAGCCATCTTTATTGACGCGCAGAAGTCCCATGCGGGAGGCATCGTCGCGATTGACCAGATAGACAGCAATCGTCAGACCTGCATCGCATGTACGATGGCGGTCGATCATCTTGGAATAGTCCATGCGATAAAGATGATCACCCGAAAGAATCAGGGTTTCCTCGCTCGCAAAATGACGAATATGATGAAGCGTTGCACGGACTGCATCCGCAGTCCCCATAAACCAGTCCTGCTTCTGCTCGGTTTGCTCCGCAGCCAGAATCTCGACAAAACCTTTCGAGAAATTGTCAAATTTATACGCCATCATAATATGGCGATGAAGGCTTGCACTCAGGAACTGCGTCAGCAAAAAGATACGATTGATGCCGGAATTAATACAATTGGAGATCGTCACATCTATCAGACGATACTTCCCAAAGAGCGGCACTGCGGGCTTCGCACGCTCATGTGTCAACGGAAACAAACGGCTGCCACGCCCCCCACCTAAAACGACTGCTACGACACGATCCATAATTTCCTCCCATTGCGTCTTGCCGGACTCAAAAGTCCATAAGTATGTGTACTTGTTGTTGTACACTCCAAAACTATTCCGCTCAACCAAATTTTCTGTCGTTTTTGCAAATTCTATAGATTTTTGACTTATACTACATGTAAGAAAAATACATATCCGAAAGCCAAACAACCACACACTACCACAACCAACGACATCATTCACAAACGAATGCTTTCCGTAAATTGATCCTATGATTCAATATATATAATACAAATTTTATATAATTCTCCCATCCATTCAATGGATTGCACGATTATCGCAGGCAGCATATGTAACGCCCCGATGGGGCGTGAATGATTTTTATTATGCATGACCCGATAACAATCTGTACAGACGTGTCGCGACACGTCTCTAACAACAATTCATTATTAAGCATTACCAACTAACCATTAATCACTAACATCGTTCGTTATTGCAATGATTTCGAATAACCGTGATTGGTATTAATCAGAATCACTACGCCGCCATGGACGGCGGCGAGAGGCGAGGGAGGCATGTCCAGGGATGGACATTCGACCCGCAACTACGATTGCCAAGAGAAGCGTGCGGGGGTTGTAGGGGGTGTTCACAATCGAACACCCCCTGCCGCGTAAG
>JAFRYG010000145.1 GCA_017441205.1 Pseudomonadota bacterium | reverse complement strand
TTGCAATTTGCGAGGTGGGGGGCGATGCCCCCCTCACAAAAACATATTCAGAGGTTTCTTAGAGTTTGTTACTGCCGGGAATCAGGTTTCTGTGTGCTGCTGTATGCTGGCCTGATGATCGTAGTAACTGTTTTGGTTAAAATGTGAGTGGGAGACGTGAAGGTGGGCGTTCAGCGTTCGGACTGGTGTCAATAAAGTGTTTATGGGCAGTCCTTTCTGAGCTCTCAGATAAATTAAACGAATTTTGGCAATCAATCTTCGAAGCTGTCTGATAGAGATATGGTGCGTTTCGGCCATTTCAGTCAGTTTTCTCTGATTGAGTACATCGAAAAGGATGAGCTGTTCCTGTGAATTGTCCATAATGGATAGTAACCATTCAACTTCCTGGTTATTAAAAATAGGTTCATATTCATCGTAATGAGTGGATTGTTGCTTTTGTTTTCCTTCAATGAAATCGCTGATATCTTTTGGAGCAAAGCTAATCATGACAGTATTATTGTTGGGAGATTGTGAATTCTCCTTTTTCCGGCGTATGCCGAGCATCTGAAAGGCCCCGTTCAGGGTGAAATTAAGTGCATAGCGATAAGTATATCCGAAAACAGTTTCACTATCCAAATCAGCTTTATCAAGTGCGACGATCATGCCTTCGAAAGCAAATCCCTGGAGATCATCTACAGAAACCATGGGAAAAATTTTTTGGATACGTCGTGCACATATTTTACTGATGCGCATGAGCCTGTGATAGTGGTTGAGAATGAAATGATTACGAGCTTCAGTTGAATTCATGTTTGCCATCCTATAGCAAAAAGCATCAAATAATGATGTCTGTTAAAAATCAAATCTCACCTGAATCACAATAACACATAGGGGTTGAAAGAATAGGCTTGTATCTTCCGTGCGCGGTTATCTGCATGCATATATTGATTTATTCGTGCTTCCAGCTTCCTTTAGACCGATGCCTTTTTGGGGCACGTCATCCTGAAATAATGGTTGTGAATTAATGCCAAACGCATACGGAATCATCGATATAAATACTCGCAGCTGCGGCCGGAGGAGACAGAGCCAAAGAAAACTACAGTTGCTTTGGGGATAAGACAAGCATAGGCCCGTTCTCCTTATGGGAATATAGTCAGATGATCATAGATTGGTGTCGCCACCAAATAAGACTATCGAACATAATATGATACAAATAGTGTAATATTGGTTTGGATGAAATGTCCAGTTATTTTTTGATAAAGTGATGTTTTTTCTGGGTATCGTCGCGGCGCTATTTCGCCTGCAGACGTTCTATAGAACTTCTGCAGCTCAATACGCGCTCGCCGCGCGGCTATTTCATACGCCGCGCCATCATACTTTTATTATCAGGGACACCCGGATTTTACTCCCCTTATTCATGCCTACATGTAAGATAGTGTAGTTTTGATATTCTTACAGCTAACCAAGGGTTACCTCACGCTCCCATTCCCGCCCGCCGACTCGCCGTCCAACCCAAAATACGCACGGTCTTGGCACACTGCTTCCTTTCCGACGTAAGTGTCGTAAAAGAATTAGCATTTCCGATGTGCCTGGCATGTACAGCACTTCAGCTGTCGCGTCCCGCGTCCAGGAAACGTCGACGCTGCAAACCGCCCCTCGGTCGTCTGTACATTATGTCGGGCTGTAAGTGTCAGACAAATCCGGATAAATACATACGTCACCTCATTAATGTTGTGGACATGGATGATAGCAACACAGAATCTGACAAGGGGGCAAGAACCTTGTCACAGGCAAATGCCTGTTCCATGGTTGTTATTTGTTATGTCCCATAAAAGAGAGAACCATTCCCTCATTCTAATGATGCCATAGAGGTGACATTTGTTTCACGTTGATGTACGATTTTTTTTTACCGACTGGATGTTATCTCCACACTCGTATAACAGAGCCTTATTTTTTCAGCATTTCGAAGGCTGCTTCTTTGATTGCGGAATAAACGGCCAGTGCCTGCGGATAGGATTTGAGGACAGATTCATGTGAGTGAATGGTTTCCAGGTCGTTTCGTTTGACAGGACCTGTCAGGGCATCGAGCGGTTGGGCATGATCGAGCAATTTGAGGCTCTGTTGACACAAACGTTTGGTGGCTTCCAGAGCCTGATCCCGGCTGAAACCGCATTGAATCAGCAGTTCTGTAGCCATATTGATGAGGATGAGGGGATAGTTGGAGGCAATCACCGCACTTGCGTGATAGAGCGGTTTTGAATCCGATGGCAGTGCGATACAGGGAGAATTCAGGCGTTCAGCAAGTTGTATGGCGATTTCGTGAGCTTTGGAATCGCCTTCGAATGCATGCATAACGCCCCGATATAAAGAGACACATTCGGCATCAGTAATTTGCTTGAGGGGGCATGGCGCAAGCGGATGGAAGGAGCCGCATGGGTTGTTGGTATGCCTTTTTATTATCTGGCTGGAAAGTGCACCGCTGGTATGCAGAATGACAGTGTCGGGATGCAGCAGGCCTGATATGGATTTGGCGACGTGTTCGATGGCATCATCGTTGACTGTCAGCCAGATTAAATCTGGATGCAGCTCATGCATAGCGTCGGCGGACGGCGCACTCGGGATCTGAAATGTATCGGCAAATTCTCTCAGCGCAACAGGATTGCTGTCGATAGCGCAGAGAATATGGTCGCTAAAAAAACGGGCAATTCTAGCCTGAGCAAAGCCCATGCGCCCGGTACCAATGATTATGATTTTCATTTCTAAAGATAGTTCAGATACAAAAAAACGGCATCAGATGATGCCGTTTTTTATCATGTTAAAAGAGATCAGTGTCCGGTACGTGAAATAGTGAAATCAGTCCAATAACCAAAGCCTTTGCTATGCCCGGCCTTGAAGATATGTTTTGCAGAGGTGACGTAGTAGTCGCCTTCAGCTTCCGCACCGACATCCTTAACGGTAATTTTCTTGCCGCAGGCAACCGCATTGCTGCCTTCACAACGGCCGCGTCCAGTCATATATTCACCGGCGCGTTCATTGAGAATGGAGCTGGCCAGTCTTTCAGCTTCTTCCTGGCTTGAGACAGGCTGATCGCTGATTTGGATTGTCGTATCGGGGTTATTGGCTGCTGCTGCATCTCCGGCGCCAGTTGAGCCGCCCATCGTATCACCGTCAATTTGTTCTGCAACGCCAATGATTGGCTGCGCACTTCCCGGATCATAGGAACGGACGACAACTTTCTTGACAGCATTCATGGTCGAGGTTTTGAAGTCGCAGCGCTGAAGGATAGAGACGTTGGGATCTCCATCGTTTTCATTCGTTCCCGACCAACGCAGTGTGACACCGCTGTCTTCGGTACGTTTTGGCTTTTTGAAAACGAGTCTTCTTTCTTCGACCTTGAGTTCGTAGCCGTTACGTTTTGCGCGTTCGAGAAGGAAAGACAGGTCTGTCTGGTTATTCTGAACGACGTATGGGAGGATAATTCCGGAGTCTTCGACATCGGGTTCAAGGCCGCATTCATTGGCGATGGCAGAGGCGAGATCAGAATCTTTGATATCTTCCCAGGAACGGCGTTTGCTGCCGCGTCTCAGTGCCTGCAGACCATCGAATCCGTTGATGACATAGAGTTTGCGGGCAGCTTCATTACGCTTTGTATTGACGCCGGTAACGATTCCCTGAATGAGTTGTTTGGTGCCAGTATCTGCGTAACCGAGTTCGATGGTGCATGCCATGCCTTCTTTGATTTCGCCGCCGTTTGAAAAACGATCGTCACGGTCATCGAGCATAACCTTGAACGAGCTGGCACCATCAGAGACCTGGTCAACTTCGATCTCATTTACTCTGGTTTTCAAATCATCAGTGAAATTAAGCGTACCGATCGTCAGCTTAAAATCAGGTGTTTTTATCCGAGGCATAATCCCCTCCTATTTGGAGTCTAATGATGAATTATTCTTCTGACTTGGAGTCGTCCGAAATGACCAGCTGGTATGGGTATGAAATTGAGCTGGGATCTTTTCCGTCTTTAATGACTTGTTGATAACCACCAGGGATATTGGAGAGTTCAGCGGCGGAATTGACAGTATAGGTACGAACGGATTTGGCATTGCCTTCGCTGTCGAAGGTCTGAGTCTGCGTACCGACGACATCGGCCTGTTTGATGGAAACAGTCACGCTGGCGCGGCAGGGAGTACCATTGTTGAGGAACATGGTGTACTTGGCCTGTGCGGACTCAATGACACCAGCGAAGGTCTTTCCCTTGACGAGCGGGTTTGCGTCTCCCCAAACGAGCTGAACGCGGGGAGGACGTTTTTCAGAACCAGAAATCTCCTGAATTTCGCACAGATGGATCAGACGGGTGACTTCATCGCGAACATCGCCGGCCTGTTCATATTTGTCGAAAAAGAGTTCCACGCTGAGGGTGATTGCCTGGCCAGCCGTAAACTGGAGGGCAGGATAATCTGTTTCGCAGCCGACGCTGTCATCAGACCAGCCGACAGATTTGGTGAAGCTCAATTCATTGGGATTGTACATGGAGGGAATCCCGTTGCCTTTGCTATCACCTTCAAGGGGAAGAATGGTTATCTTTTCATAGTTCGCGTTACTCATTATTCTGACCTCCTACGCTGATGCTCTTCATTGAGACTTTCTTCAATCTTATGGAAAACTTCTTCGGCAATGAACTGCAAATCTTCATCCGGAATGGATGCATTGCCGATTCTATTATCACCGGACATACTGGCATTTGCAGCAGCTCTGGGCATGGTAGTTCCCTCGTTGCCGCCGCTGAAAAGCGGCGCGGCAGATTGATTTTGCTGCAAAAGGTTTGGACTGACGTATTGCTTGTTTGCAAGCCGCTGGACACCCTGAACCGGTGTGGCACCGATTTTGGCGAGTGCTTCGCGCAGTTCACGAGCTTCGGTGGCACGGGTCGCCTTCGTGTCTTTATGACGCCATTTGGGCAGGCCTTTGTTGCCGAGAGTGCTTTCCGGCGGCAGGGCTTCAAGCAATACCCGAACGGTTTCATCTGTAGAGAACACGCCGACATTTCTGTCGCTCATCTTTTCAACATAGTCGAGCATGTTATCGATGCGTCCCAGCAGCTGTCGCTCTGTTTCGAAGTGTTCGCCGGACTGGGGCTGCGCATTCATCTGCATTGAAATGCTTGGTCTGACCTGTGTGGAAACCCACGAGAACTCCGCATTGTCTGCGAACGGGGCTGCAACACTTTCCTTCTGATCGGTGATTTCCTGCGAGAAGTTCAGGCTGGTGTCATGGGCAATGCTTTCTGCGGCAGCCAGTCGCTGAGCCTGATAATTCGAATTCGGGTTCGAATTCGAATGAGAAACCGTCTGACGACCGGATGAAAGCAACGTTGCATCCGCACCGAAGATGCTGGTGAAGTTCTGAGTGCTGAATCCAACTTCGGAATGGGCACTCTGGAGACCAGCGCGAGTGAGGGATTCCACGTAGGCATGACGCAGAGCCTTGATCGTACGATGATCTCCGCTTTCGTTCATCAGGGATGCATAGCCGGCAAACAGAATGTTGTCGGCATTCATCAGGGACGGCATGTTGAGGGAAGCCGTGCTGAACGTGGGCTTGGCAACCATCTGAACAAATGAGTCAGGAGACATCGTGAAATCAACGCCGCCGATATTCAGACGGAATTTATCCGCAATGCTGGAAATGCCATCCTGCGTTCCCATGCTGGAGCCGAGGATATTGGAGACAGCCTGCCGGCCTTCCTGATTCTGCGAGGATGCAGCCTTCATACCCGTAATGACGGGGACGAATTCACCGGCACCGGAAACCATCTGCGGATTGGTACGATGTGTAATATCGAAATCGGCGATGGCGCTGGGGGTGACGGATTCACGCAGAGCTGCAGGCTGATAGGTATTGCCGACATTCTGGCGAAGTGCAAACGAGGATGCTGCAGACTGATTCGGGCGAATGCCAAGCGAAACCTTGACATGTTCACCGGCAGGCGTTTCACTGTACAGCGAAACCGGCGTGTAGGCTTCGTGTGAATTCATGCGGCTGATGGCAGAAGCGAGCATATCCAGGCTTGCCGTTTTCCCGCTGATGACGTCGGAAGCATGAAGCGCAGCTGCTTTGCGGTTTCCGAGCAATCCCGATAGATCCCCGAAGGTATTCTTTGAAGGATAATGTTCGGCAGCCTTGATCCATTCGATGCTGTCAGGGATGATTTCATCATATCCCAGCGAAATCTCAGAGGATACGCTGATCATACTGTCATTCTTATCTTCACCGACGGACGAAATGATCTGCGACTGTTCGGGTTTGACGATCGAAAGCATATTATCGAGGCGCGCTTCGATGGCATCCGAGATCGCAGGTTTGTAACCGGCGAATTCACTGCGGGCTTTGCTGGCATAGGCCGTCAGGGTTCCGGCGAGTGAGTTCAGGTAGTTGCCGTCGATATGGAAACCGTCCACAGAGAGGGAGGCATTCCCGGTCATGCGTCTGGCATCGCCGGATACTGCAGCGCTTCGCAGACCCTTAGAGAGTTTGGCTGCGCTTTCGATAATTCCGAGCTGGCGCGTGACATTGTCCAGTTTGATCTGGCTTTGCTGGATGGAATGAATGATGCCCGAAAGCTGTGTGCGGGCTTCGCTGTTCAGGTGGGGTTCCAGGGCTTTCTGGGCCTGAATCAGCGATTCGACAGACGTGGCAGACGCGAGGTTCTGCAGCGTTTCGCTTTGTTCTTTCGTCAGATTTTGCGTAGATTCGCGGTGTGCAGCGATCAGTGACTGCAGCTGCTGGCGGGAGACCTGTCCGGCAGCGGCAATGCTGTTCTGGATGCGGCGGATTTCCGCAATATTGTTGTCTGCTGCCGGGGCATTTTCTGCGACGGAGACAAAGGTATTATTGGATTCCATCGTCAGATCATCGTAACCATTGGCGACGATGGAGGCACTGGCCATTTCGGCAAACGTATCGAGCCGATCACAGATGGATTCGATGACAGAAGCCGTTTGGGCAGCGGAACCGATGGAATGATCGGCATTGCCGGTCGAGACGATCTGACGCAGATCGGCGACGAAAGCATCTATGCTGGCCGTTGTCAGGCCGGTATTCGTTTTGGCGAGGTCGCTGACCAGGTTGTCGATGGAACGCTCGATTCTGGAGGCCAGAGAACCGAGGATTCTGGCGGATCCAAAGTGAGAAAGCGCATCGCTGACGGAAGCAGTCTTGTCCTGTGGTGCATTGAACTGAGCAGATGCTTTGATGATCGCATTGACGAGCGGCTGCGGAATGATGCCGGCCTTGTTCAGCTCGACGGCGCTTTCTGCCATATCTTTGAGCAGGACGAGGTCGATGTCGTCCGAGACGCCCTGGAGTCTGGAGAATCTGTCGGCAGCGCGGCTCCAGCGCAGCGTGGCTGCGGTTTCACCGTCGCTCATGACTTTCGAGGATACGGCATTGCTCAGATCCTGAATTCTGCTGTTCAGGGCGGCAAAGGATTTTCTGAAGTTTTCGACGGTTGCGAGTTTGTCGGCACGGACTGCAGACATTGCTCTCTGCGAAACGAGCATGGATTTGGTCTGTGCATCGTTCTGCCGGAGTGTATTTTCCAGGCGCGTGGCAATGGCTGTGACATCGTGGGAGATTTCGTCGATGAACAGCTGGCGTGCGTAGGCACTGCCTGCATGCCGAAGCTGCCGGACCTGTTCTTTCGAAATGGTGCCGAGTTTTTCGAGTTCGTCCAGTGTGGTGAACATATCCCGGACGCTGGCCATATCGGCCTGTTTCTGCGTGCCGAGACTGCGTACAGCATCGTTCCAGCGGCTGGTCAGTTCGACGACTCTGGGGTTTGTATTCTCCGTCTGCAGGCTGCTGAGTTGTGCGGCAACGCTGGAGGCTTTTTCAGCAACGTGCGAGGCAAAGACCTGGCGGGAATTCTGAGCAAAAATCCTGTCAAGCACTGTATTCGTCCGGATATTTCCGGTCTGTGCCGCCGACTGGATGGCATTCAGAAGTGTCTGGGCCACAAATTCGCTGTTCGCAATTGTACCGCTGTTCGCATTTGTACCGCTTTCGACTGATGTACCACTTTCGTTTGAACCGGCATTCGCATGCTGGAGTTCATGGGCCAGTGCGCGCTTTGCACTCTGCGGAAGCGACTGCAGCATGGCGGGCTTGATACCGGATTTGCGCAGCGCTGCAACGCGTTTTTTGATGTCTTCCTGGGACATCCTGATATTCGTCTGATGAATGGATTTTGGGCTGGCGGCTGCAGTTTTGCCGTTCCGGACCGATACCTCGTCTTCTTCGTCTTCGTCGAAGAGCATCAGAAGGACGGCATCCAGCCAGTACTGCCATTCGCCGAGATCCGTGGCACTGCTCGGACCGTTCAGACCGGACATGCCTTCAAAAATATGATCCGACAGGATCGTTGCCTGGGTTCCCAGACGTTCGCTGTCGATTTTGGGCATGACACTCGAGACGCCGCCAAGAAGGCGCGCGGCAAAAGAATCCGCCTTGTCGATTACATCAAACGCCTGTTCCGAAACCCCGTCCATTGAGTCTAACCCCAATGACGCCAGGGTCACTCTGCGGAACAGACTGCCCATTGTTCCGTCGTTTATTGTTAGATGCCTATCGTTTGACATCGCTCATCTCCACTTGCTGTGTCCGTTGCCGGAGCTTTTTTCTATCCAGTCAATGTCTGACCGTGACTACAACCGTTCGGGACATGAATCCATCAGCCGGTTTGCTTACGAAACCACGCTCAGGCCTTCATGTGCAAGTTCCAGTGATTCCGTCGCAATTGCATCCGACATCACATTGAGCGTCGGGCCGTCCCATTTGACGGGAATGGCATTTTCAAATTTGTATTTCTTAACGACCTGGCCCGCATCATCCAGAATGCTGATGTAGCCATCAAAACGGGACATAGCGGTCGTGCCGCAGCCTTTGACAAAGCTGTTGATCCAGTCAAACATCCCCGCATCACACAGACCGCGTTTGAGAACGATATTCGAATAGGATGCATTGCCAAGAAGCTTACGCGTCGTATGGTTTACGCCGCCTTCCACGAGATCCGTCACGTTGAGCTGAACCGACAGTCCGCTCACTTCCTGGAAGCATGCCAGCATTTCGCCGGAGTTGCCCGGAATGTTGACTTCAACTTTAAATCCAAACGATCCAAATGGTACACCGCTCATGTTTTCCTCCAGACAATTACCAAATTGTTTTTGGTGCTCAGAAAATTGGGTCAGATAACCCTAATCTTACATTCAAGAATAACCAAGCAATTCGAAATCCAAGTTTTGAACTTTCTTCTTCGTCCGATTTCGTTCGAAAAATAGCCGAAAATCCAATCTATTTTTCCTTTTACCCGCATTTGCCAAAAATGTCACAGGGGAATTTTAACCCCATTTGCTTTTTTCGTGGATTAATTTGTCCCCAACCCCCCTTGGATCGTCCGCACGGTCAGGATGGACGGTGCCGGACTGCGATCGTTTGGGAGCAGGAAGGCGGCGCGTATTTGCAAGGCAAACAGCGACGCGGGAGGGGCCGAGATGAGCACCGTCCGGTGAACGGTGCGAGTCGCAGAGCCCAGTGAGCAACGGCCAGGCACAAGCCGGAGCGCCGACAGGCGCGGGAGGCGAAGTGAATGGCCCTTTGCGAACTGAGGCGAATTGTTAGGAATAAGGTAGTCTGCAGCCAATGAGATTCGTAGTGAATGGCCTCTTGCGAACTGAGGC
>JAFRYG010000144.1 GCA_017441205.1 Pseudomonadota bacterium | reverse complement strand
ATATATTTGGGGGAGACGTGCGAATCGCACGTCTCTGCTCGCTTTGAGACGTGTCACGACACGTCTCGACCGCTCGCTTAACGCCGCTATCCCGCAGGGATACGCGGCGTTTTGTATATGATTGCTCGCCTTGAGACGTGTCACGACACGTCTCTACGGCTCGCTTGACGCCGCTATCTCGTTGGGATACGCGGCGATTTTTCTGTATATAAGAAATTAATTATTGAGTTCGGGACAATCCTGACCTTCACAGGTGATTGCCATACATCCTGCATTCTTGCATTTGATGACACAATCCTCGCCATTGCAACCATACTTTGTACCAATACCGCTGCATGGCGTTTCGTGTGAATCAGGAGTACAAAACATGCAGCCATACGTTTGCATTTTTTCGTCACAGCCTACGAGACATGAAGAACCTGCGCAAATCTTACAGCCTGCGGTTTTACAATTGATTCCCGGACAATCTTTGCCTTCGCAGGAAACCGAAGAACAACTGGCATCTTCGCATTTGATACTACAATCATTTCCGCGACATGCATACCTCGTCGTGAATGAACTATCGCGACAAACCCCGATGGTAGATTTGGTACATTCTCTGCAGGATTCGCTATCTTCACATCCGACAACGCAAGTGTCTCCTGAACAAAGTTCACAACCGGCACTGCCACAAGTTTTACCTTCTTCAATATTTCCACTGCCTTCGCCGATATACCCATTGCCGGAATTGTCACCGCCAGAATTGTCACCGCCAGATCCCCCCCCACACAGTACTGACGTTGCATCAGCATAATAGAGTATATCACCAGTTTTTGTACACTTTCTGGTTTGTTTATAACACTTATCATTTAAAGTAATTTCACGCGTATCTACTTCGCCTTCCACAAGGCAGGCTTCGTAGCACCGATCTCGGCCATCAATCGTTCCACATTTATCGCCTTCAGAACCGTTGCATTTTAAACTGAAATCAGATTTATGACCATACGGACAGTCGAGTGCCCAATCATAAAACGCTGTTCCCCAATAATGACATTTGGGCTGGCATTCTGTACCCATTTGTGTCCCGGGGGTACCACTCGGATTCTGCTCCGAATTACTATCATTGTCGCTGTCGCATCCGAACAGACTAAGCGCAAACAACATCATAAAAGCAATTCTTTTCATGCTCGAAACCCTCCACTTTGCCAATCAATACTTTGGCTCAATCACACAAGTTTTGCATCTTTCAAAACAGTGCATAATTGCATGATTTATGGTGCATGTTAAAAAAATAGCGCCATACCATAACAAAATGCAATGTCATTATTTGTGACGAATCTGGATATCTGCCGCCGCGATAAGGATAAAAAAAAAAAAAAGATCAAGTTATTTAGACAACAACTTTGGAAATTAGTTACTACTCAGCTAGGGGGTGGACATTCCTGCTGGGGTTGCAGGCGTCTCGCCTGCATTTGGGGGCATGACTTTGCATTTGGACCTCACCCGCTGCTGCGCGGCGCTCTCTCCGAAGTGGAGAGGGATGTGGGTTCGCTTGCGCTCATTCGTTTGCACGCTGAAAGCGTGCCAGTTACAGACTGGGGTGGAGCGCGTAGCGCGTCGGCATGGGCAACTACTTGGAGGTGAAAGTCCTCTGTGAACCCTAGTCGGGGGAATCACTAGCCAAGACCAAGAGTGTCCGTCGCGAGGCGGAATCTGAAGGAAGGTGGAGGCAAAGTTCCGACCTGACGATATAGAAACCACATATTAGGTGAGCATGGTCGGGCGAGCTGGCGGTTGACAGCAAACCCTATAACGACTCGGAGGCCATGGGGTAGATGTGGCAGGTACATGGAATGAAGGTAGTTGCTCTTACCCGGGGAGGTCTCACCAGCGACCGAAAAGGAAGCAGTAACAACGAACGGTGAGACGTCAGCAGAGGCCATAGTAGGTGAAAACCGAAGGGCCGAACAAAGTACTCAAACCAAGAACAGAAAGGTAACTTGTGCGAAGAAACCAGAAGAAGGAGAAATCTCTCCCCTAGACGCAAATTAAGCAGAGAGTGCTTACAGTGGCTCAAGGATGGTCAGCATAAGATATTGGGATGTGTCAAGGCGAGAGGAGCGAATACGGACGGACTCATGCAGCCTGCATTTTCCTATACACGATGTGAAATGGGAAATCAGCAAATCCTGGGCACAGGCAGAAGACTTCGGAGAGGCTAGCTGAGTAGTACGATAGGTGTGTTGTAGTTCATTTGTTTGTTTGAAAACGGTGGGGAAATCGCATAAACTGAGTGTAGTGTGTTGTGTGAGGTCATGTTTGAATGGAGGGATTTGAGATGAAACAGCATAGTTTAAGATACGGTTTGATGTCTTGTCTTTGTACCGCTGCATTGACACTGTTGGGGAGCGGTCATGCAATGGCGTGTTCGCCGGATGATTTTACGGATGTTACACCGAACACATGGGTAGATAGTATTGTATATTATGCCTGTCAGTATAATTTTCCTCCGAAATCGAGTTCTAAATTTGGTACCGAAGACAAGATTACGAGAGGAGAGGCTGCATATATTCTGTCAACCGTATTCGGATATGGAAAGTCGAGCAGTACGGATTATAAATTTAATGATATTAAAGGTCATCAATACGCGGGATATATACAAAGACTCGCGGAGAAAGATATCGTTGCAGGGGATGGAAGCGGCGGATACAGGCCGGATGATTATCTGGCTCGCTATGAAGCGACTTCATTGTTTGTTAATGTATTTAATATCAGTTTCCCAAGTACTGCGACCAAGTCATATTTTAGTGATGTGAGTTCCAGCGAGTGGTATGCCGGACGTCTTCAGGCTTTGTACGAGGCATGTATTTGCAATGGTGACGAAAACGGGAGGTTTAATCCGAAGAGTGCAGTAACGAGAATTCAGCTTGCAGCATTCATCGTCCGTGGGAAAGGAAAGAAGCAGTATTGCGACGGCCAAAGATATTATGACTCGTGTTCCAATGGGGCATGGCATTCCAAGTTGTGCTCTGACGTATGCAACGTCGCTGGCGGTGGATGTGTCGAGTGTTATTATGATACGGACTGCAGCGGCGGCTATTATTGCGTGAGCCAGAAGTGCGTGGAATGTAAAAGGAATTCGGACTGCGGCAGCGGAATGACGTGTTCCGGCGGTACATGTGTGGAGTGCACGGGAAGCGGATCGCAATGTAAAAATAACAAGATACAGGTTTGTTCGGGGGGACATTGGGTGGACCAAACCTCATGTCCAATGGGGTGCAATTCATCGGGAACGGCTTGCGCAGAATGCAGCGGTTCCGGGTATCAGTGCGAAGACAATATGGAATTCATCTGCAACAATGGCGTAAAGAGCTCCATGGTTTCGTGCGGCAGTGCCGGATGTTCCAATAACCATTGTGCCAGTTGTGTGAATGGTACGACGCAGTGCGAAGGATCGGTTTACGGCGAATGCAAGAACGGCAATTGGATTACTACGACCTGCGGCAAAAATGAGAAATGCGTGCAAAACACGGGATGTGTCGAGAATGTTGCCGAACAATGCACATCCAGTATTTGTCTGTCCCCTTCCGTACTCAATGAGTGTATTGGCGGCTCTTATCATGAGAAAGAATGTGGGAAGACCGAAATTTGTCAGAATAATGCGTGTGTACCTACAGTGGAGCAATGCACATCCAGTGTCTGTCTGACAGCATCTGTTCTCAATGAGTGCGTCGGCGGTTCTTATCATCAGACATTCTGTGGGACGGATGAAATTTGTCAGAATAATGCGTGTGTGAAGAAGCCGGAAGAAGCTCCCGGCAAATGTGAACAAAGTGTCTGTCTGACAGATTCCGTACTCAATGAGTGTGTTGACGGCAATTATCAGCAGAAATTCTGTGATTCGGAAGAGATTTGTCAGAATAATGCATGCGTTCCCGCAGATGGCTCATGCAAAGAAAGTGTCTGTTTGACAGGTTCAGTACTCAATGAATGTATTGGCGGTCAGTATCAACAGAAAGTTTGTGAGCCGGGACAAGAATGTAAAAATAATGCCTGTGTTGAAGCTTCTGTCGATAAGCCGGATTGCACTGAAGATGCTCTGACCTGTGACGGCAGCAATCTTATGCGCTGCAGTTCTGGAAAGCTGGTGCTTGAGGAAGCCTGTAAAAATGGTTGTGTGGATAATGATTCCAAGAGTTTTTGCGGGGAATGTTCCGAGGACAGTTGTATTGATGAGAAGACGCTTGAAAAATGCGACAAAGGAAAGAAAAAGACCATTACATGTAAGCTTTCAAGTTGTGTCAATGGACAGTGTCAGACTGATATGGAATGTAAGAAGGCTGGCAAAAATAAATGCGCCAAAGATGCTGACACCAGTGACGATATTGATGAAAAAGGCATTCTGATATGCGGAGAAGATTTCATTTACCACTATGAGATTTGCAGCGGCAGCTGTGAGAATGGGCAATGCAGTTCGAAAGAAGCGAGCTGCACCGAAGGGGAAGTGGAATGCATTGAAGCGTCCAAATCTGCATATGTTTGCACCAAGGGCAAGAGGGTTAAGCAATGCAGCGACGATGAAGATTGTTATGACAAATACTGTGGTGAAGATGGGAAGAAAGATGATGACCCAGAGGAGGAGGGCGAGACAGGTGTCATTTCCAGCGGCAGCTGTTCACAGCAGTCGGGACATGGGGCAATTGGGTGGCTATTGTTGCCGGTTGTGGCATTGATATACCGTCGAAGACGCGGAATGTGCTGATACAAGTTGGGGACTGCGGACTGCAGTCCCCTATTTTGTGAGGTATTAAAAAAAATCCCTCGCGATGCGGGGGATTGGTCGTGTTATGGCAAAAAAAAAATCCCTCGCCGGGCGAGGGATTATGAGGCTGCTGCAATATTAATTGCGGGCGATGGTCTGTGCAAGGAGTTCAATGGTTTCGACGAGAGGACCATTGCTGTTGCCATCGAGGGCACCGAGCGTCCATTTGGTGGGGACACATCCCGTAAGTTCCCAGTTATGGGGGGTGCTTCCGGCTTCATTGACGGTGCCGTATTGACCGACTTCGATATTGACTGAACGAGCGCTGACCGTTCCTTTTTCGACTTCGGTAATCCAGTTGAGCAAATCATTTTCTGCACTGTAGCCGACGAGAACACCACGTTTGAGTGTAACGCGGATTGGTTTTTTGCGACCCTGACGGTACATCGGCATATTGGGCGTTGCACTGTCACGATATTCAATCATCTCGACTTCATAGCTGAGGCCATCGACGTTGCTGAATCGGGCGACTTCCTTGTTATTGATTTGAACCTTGAAGGCATAACTGACGAGTGGATCGATGTCGTTTCGTCGTCCAATGGTTTCAGAGCTGCTGAGCATAATATCCTCCTGTGAATGTCAGAGAAAACACAAAACACCAACTTATTTTATGGAGCAAATAACATACCAGTGAAAAAAAAACGTCATCCGGCAATAAAAATGCGGATAAATGCTTGAATGTTGAGCATTCTCAGGCGAGAATACCAGCTGTCAGCCAGTGGCAGGCCGGGAAACCTGGGAACAGAAAACCCCAGTTGCCAATGGTGTGGTATAGTTTCCCAGTTCGCCTGCTTTTGGTCAAGTCGAAACTCAGCATTCTTTTGAATTTGTAATGTATTGAAGAAATTGTGTGGAGGTTTTATGCATATCCGTATCGTTCTTTTGTGTCTGTTTTGTTTGATTCCTTCGGTTGCTCTGGCAGATCCGAGTATCATTTTTAACGGGATCGATGTGACGGGAGTAACGAACCAAAAATTTACGGATGTGACGGTGGAATTTGATGCCAAAGGGAACGTCATACTGACTGCACCGCAGTACAAACTGGTCGATACGACGCCGAAAGCAGCTGTGGCACCATCGGCGACAGCACCTGCCAAGGTCAGTCCTTCAGCGGCGACTATACCTGTGCCTGCCGCAGCCCCTGCCGGGATTGCGACACTTCCGGATGGTGTCAATCCGACCTATCTCGTGGCGACATTTGATTCACCGGGATTGCTTGGATATAACATCGACGTGTATGTGAACGGGAAATTCATCAAAACAGTTTTGCAGGGACAGGCCCAGCAAACACTGGATATTTCGCAGTATCTGACGAAGGGTAAGAATACCATTCAGTACCGCATGACGATGGCTGCGGATTCCGGAACATCTTCGAAGGCTACAGTGGAGCTGAGTCTGGCGAAGCAGACCGGCAAACAGGGCAATGCCGTCGAACTGACCGGACAATATGCGCGCGTGTTGATCAAAGGTGCGGACGGAGCACAGGTGTACAGTGCTGATTTTATGGTTCCTTGATTTGGGAGAGATGAGGATTTATGACAGAGGACATGACAAACGAACCCCTTGAACTGGAAGATACTCCGCATGCAATTATGAACGAATCGGGCCTGGCTGTGCCCATGCGTGCCTTGAGTGAGCGCGTGGAAAAATTGTATGATCATATCGGCGAGGGAGAGACCGAGGTCTGTATCGTATTGACGACAGATGAGGCTATTCGCGCGTTGAACAAGGAATGGCGCGACATCGATGAACCGACGGACGTGCTGTCGTTTCCGATGCGGGAGGATGAGGATCCTGAGGTGGCGTCACAGCTTCCGCTCGGGGATGTCGCCATCAGCGTCGAAACAGCGATGCGCTATGTGGCGTCGTGTCATCACAGGGATCGGGTCAACGATCAGGGGCCTGAACCGCTGACGGATACGTGGTCATTGCTGGATGAACTGACGTTTTTGGTGATCCATTCGACGCTCCATCTTTTGGGATACGATCATGCGGAACCCGAAGAAGAAAAGGTCATGCGTGAAAAGGAACGCGAATGGATGATGTATATATTGAATTCCTGATCTGAATTCATACAAAAAAAGGCCGGGCGTATCGCAGATAGCCCGGCCACAGACCGCGTATGCAATAGCGGTCGTGCCCTGCGTGCATGGCAGCAGGGCGCAAATATATTATTTCAATTCTGCCATGTGTGTAACCGTTCCACATGAATTGGCAAGCAGGTTGTAGTTCACCGAGAATTGCTTGACAGTGTGTGCGGGTATTTTGACGGAATATTCGAATGGATGATGAACACCAATTTCTCCATATTTTTCATTATCCCATTTGTCAGGGTTACGATCAATAATATATGTGGGTGTGTATGAAGTGTCAACCAATCCGTTTTCTTTGCGAATAAAGACTGCCAGGGCTCCATTGGGAGTTAAGTGATAGGTAAAAGTGCGTTCTTTATCTCCCTGATTAACCAGAGTGATCGTATCAATGTAATCGGTCATCCAATTCCCGATACTGTTAATGGATCCGTCTTTACTGAAGTGCTCGTAGTCGGCGATAATATCTGCCTTCGTTTTACTGTTGATGGTATGGAATGATGTCATATCTGTGCCGACTGCTGTTTTTACGACATTTGGACTGATATGAGTCAGCCACTCGCCGTTTTTATTGGATGCGTCGATAGTTGTCATCAGGCTTTGGGGAATAGGTTCAAATGCTTTGCCCAGAACTGTTTCATCATCATTATTTGCATTTGGCACATAGTGTGGATTGGAGTAGGTGACAGGAAGTCTTCCTGCAGGAGTTTTATCATTAAAAACCCAAACCAGATCTGAATCGACGACACCATAATAGCTATCATTACCGTTGTGGCCAATCACTTTATGCTTAGAATCTCCATTATAGATAATATTAGGATCATCGACATCATATCCATGCTGGATATTGTTTTTTATCCAATCATTCAATGCAGACTCTGAACCATTTGCATATACGACGAATTCGCCTTTGGCTTTACTGCCATAGGTTGAAAATAGAACGGCACCATTGCTTGTTCCATTGGCAATGGCTTTATTTGCGCTGTTAAAAACATTAATGTTTTTATACGCGTTTGAAGTGGTGCCGCCCATTACATAAATATATTTACCAGAAGGTAAACGATAGGTAATCGGTTTTTGATTCAATGAGGTACGATTGTTGGTAAAATTAAAATAACCACAATAGGTCTTGGATTCACCGTTATTCATGCTGTCTGGGGATTTAGGACATGCATAATGATAACTCGCGCGGAAATCCAGATTATAGAATTTTACCCACTCATCTTCACCCAACCAGTCCCCTTCCGTCTGTAGTCCGAGATTCTTGACAGTTACATATAAATCATCGGAGCCGGTGTTGGTAACCCGATATCCATAGCGGATTTTACTCTTGTCGTAATTTTTCAATTCATCATTGAGAGATACATTATGTTCAAATGTAAAGAAAACATCTTTATCGGTAATATCGTGCGATGTCAGACATGTATTGATCGTTTTTTTTCTGAGGATTTCCGGACTGTTGGAATAGACATACATCGAACGATCCGACGTGCGTTTGATATATTTGATTGCTGCCGGTTTGAGCGGGTCTGCGTCCGATGTCGATTTTGTGGAAAATGACGATGGATCAATGGATGTATTGATCTCAAAGGGCAGTTCTATATGATGATCTTTTGGTGTGGTCTCCAGCAAGAAGTCTTTTGATGCCGGGGATTGGATCTTCAGGTAGATTTCTTCACCTTTGTTCAGTGTGACGGTCAGTTTATCATTGCCGCTGGCGATCAGGTTGCCTTCGGCATCCCAGACTTCGATCTTCGTGGCCGTTTTGCACGTCAGTGTATATTGGTCAGTGTAGGGGGCAAAGACTTTGTATGCAGTTTCGCCGGTACTCATGGCGTCGTCACTGATGGATGACAGCCGGAATGGTTTGGGATTTCTGACCTTCATATTGAATTCAGGCGTCGTTTCGGAGAGTTTTGTTTTTGTATATAATTCCTGGACGCGTTTGGGAGTCAGTGCGTCGTTGTAGATGCGCGCGATTGCAATATCGCCATGAAACGCATTTGTGCCTTCTTTCTGGGTGGCAAAAGCACCGATGCCAAAGAATTTCTGGTTTGGAAATTTTAAATTCCCCGAAACTTTTTTGGAACCACGCAGCTTGCCATTGATATAGATGCTGGCTTCGCCAGTGGATTTATTCCATGTTCCTACAAAGTGGTAACATCTGTCTTTTTTGGGAACAATGCCACTGATTATCCAGTTGTCAGGGCGCTCTTTGTTAGTATCTTCTGTAAAAAAGAGGAAAGTTATGCCTGATTCATTATTGCTGCTCTTCGGCAGAATCAATCCGGTACCGGCACTCCCAAAAGATGAAAATGGCATAATCTCTTCTTTACCATCATAATCCTGTTTTGGGCAAATGAGCGATTCGATGCTGTGGCCGTCAGCCAGTTGGTTTTGGAAATTTGCATTGTCGCTATAATCAATGAAATAATAGCTCTGCGTATTGGTTCCCATGGCGCTGTTAAAAGCCGCAACGTATCTCGAAAAAGTATTGTCATGATGGGTGGTGGGGATTTGACTGCCGGATTGAACGGCCATGTGTGAATTCGAGATATCCTTTGCTGTACCATCCTTTAGGAAAACGACATCCAGCAAATCAGCTTCGGCAGCAGGCAAGGGTTCAGTGGTTTTATCGACGCATTTTCCTTCCGAATTGCATTCCTTGCCTGGATCTGCGCATGGTTTCTGATCGGAACATTCAGGTTCGGTATTTTTATTGACGCATTTTCCTTCCGAACTGCATTCCTGATTGGGATCAGCGCATGGCTTCTGTTCGGAGCATTCAGGTTCGGTATATTTATCGACGCATTTTCCTTCTGCACTGCATTCCTTGCTTGAACCTTCGCATGGCTTCTGTTCGGAACATTCAGGTTCGGTATTTTTATCGACGCATTTTCCTTCTGCGCTGCATTCCTTGCTTGAATCTTCGCATGGCTTCTGCTCGGAACATTCAGGTTCGGTATTTTTATCGACGCATTTTCCTTCTGCGCTGCATTCCTTGCTTGAATCTTCGCATGGCTTCTGCTCGGAACATTCAGGTTCGGTATTTTTAT
>JAFRYG010000143.1 GCA_017441205.1 Pseudomonadota bacterium | reverse complement strand
GCAGGGATCGCCGACCACACCATATTTTGTGCACGTCTGAGTACCATTCACATCACAATAAGCCCCTTCCGGGCATACATCATCATCGGAACAGGCATCCCCCAATCCGACTTTCTGCACCTCACCGGCAGTACACTTACCTTCGAGACATTCGCTGCCTTCCGCGAGTTCACTGCATTTTTGCTTTTGCGGTTTCTCTCCCTTTACGCAGGAAACGAATATTTTCTTGCTCAGGCAATAATCTTCTGTCTTCTTACATACATCATCCACATCCGGCGATTCCAGACATTCGCCATCCTCACAAACCCCATCTTCGCATTCACTGAGGACAGGCTTCTTACCCTTGACACATTTTTTGAGCGTCGTGTCATCCTCGCAAGTGTTCTGAGTTTTTTTGCACAGTTCGTCATCGTCATCGCCGTCAGAAACGCATTTATTTTTGACGCACTTCTGATTGCTCTTGCATTGCTTGCCGCCGCACAAATTCGAATTGCCGCCGGATGTCGAAACCGTTTGGCTGTCTTCGCCGCAGGCGCAAAGCATACAGGCCATAATGAATGAAATACTCAGTATGCGAGTCTTGGACATAAAGTAATTTCTCCGCTGCAGGTTCAATCTGAATCATGGCATCAAGCTCCCACCGAAATGCCACATTCCGCCGGCATGCTACCAATATGATCGAAACAATTCAACACGCGACGCCACGACCTAATGATTGCACGACCACACTGCCGCACCTGGTGCGATCAATTTTTGGTATATTCTTTTCTGCCGCCACATCCAGGAAAATTCCTTTTCCCGGGTGTGTAGTTCTGCCCCACCTATTGCAGCGTCACGACGGTTTTAACATCCGAACCACCGGAAAAGCCTGTTTCAAATACTGTGATTCCGCGTGTTTCATCGAACGTTACGGATTGACTGAAATCATCCGGCCCTGAAACACTATCGTCACGCTGCCAGGTCGATCCTTCATGAGTCACAGTAAGAAAGCTGCTGAAATGCTCGTTGCTGTCATCACTGTGCATTTCTTTGTATTTGACAAATGAAATGAGAGGCTCTTCCTTTGAAAACGCAGTATATACGTAAGCCAGTGTTTCCGGTTTACACAGAACATATTTCGTTTTTTTACAATCTCCGGGTTTGGCTTGTTTATTTTTAAGAATACTATCCGAATATGAATAATATAACCCGTTGGAATCGATGATCCAATAGCCATCGAGGTCATAACCAAATTCTGAATATTTATTTGATATATCAACCTCTTTACCTTTTGAATCGAGGCATGTCAGTTTAGAAGCACAAAAATAGGATTCCGCCTGAACCAGTGAGACTTTGCACTTTATTTCGGAAGAGGTTTCCAACCTGCAATCGCCATCGTCATCACATTCCCATCCGGGTTCATCTATATCGCAGCATTTTTCGTGAGATTCTTCGGCATTGTAAACGAATTCATGCCCATCCACGAACAACGGATTGGTTCCCCATTTTTCACATTTTTTTGAAGGTAAAGCCTGTGCGGGATTCTCATTATCAGTTGCCTGGGGTTCATTGTTATTTTCCCCGGGCTGAGCATCTGCTTCTGCATTATCATTATTCGCACTTTCCGGATTAGCTTGTGCATTTTTAATATCTGCGTTATCTGCGGGAGCCTGAGCTGTATCAATATCAGCGACAGCCTGAATCGTTTCAGCTTTATCTGCAGCTGCCGGGGCCGGTTCTGCTTTATCTGTCTGAGGAGTTTCAGCTTTATCTGCAGCTGCCGGGGCCGGTTCTTCTTCAGCGACCTTTTTTTTTGCCTTACATCCCGTTCCAACGAGTAATATCATCAAAAAAGCGCAACAAATATATACAAAACATTTCATTTCCTATTGCTCCCAATTTGTATCGCCCCGCGTTTCGGGATAATTTATCCCCAACGGTGACATGTATACAACTGAAGGCTCATTATGGCAAGCGAGTTGAGCTTATCATTCTATTTTTGTTTCGCACTTTCAGGGATAATTTTAAGAAATTATATCAACTTCTACGATTATCCCCGTTTTTCGATACTCTTGTCACAGCAAATAAAAAAACGCGTATGTGCCATTGGCGCATAGCGGTTTTCGCGAGGCGTATTGGCGGCACTGCCGCCAATAGCCGCGTTACAAACGAAATGCTTTAATTAATCTGGCAGCCGGCCATGGTAATTTCGTCAGTATTATTGCCTTCGTTGCATTCGACGGTCGTTTTGCCACCTTTGCCATCGTCATTGACGACGAGAATAATTTTTACATTAGTGAGTTCCTCTGCCTGCTGCTTGGTAATGGAACATGATACCTCGCGGCAATCCTTAACCGGAACCATTTCTTCCGTATAGGAAACGCAGAGAATATTTTCGGGAGCAACACTGCCTTTATAGAATACAGCAGGCATTTTGGAACCGACGGCCTTGGTACCTCGGTTGCAAACCTGAGCTTTGAGCGAGATGCCATTTGCGTCGCCGCTGCAAGCATCGGCAGCCGAGGTAAAGCGTCCGGTAATATCGGGGGCTACACCCGATCCTGTCGAACCTTGTTTTTGCTGACGAAAATTATTGAGGCCTTCGGTCTGGAAATTCTGTTTCCAGTCACTGGTTTTGGGGATCTTGCCATCGTCATTGATATTCGTGATGTTATAGGCATGCTGATTCCAAACAGGTCTGGAAGAAACCCAGCGATCGAGTCGGTCACGCAGGACCGTGACACCGGGCATTCTCTTTCCCTGAATGGCGCGGCAAACATTTCCGCCACCAACATCCCCCGCCAGAGGGGCCTGACATGCGTATTGTCTGAACACTTCATCATTGATGGTCTGCCAGTTGCACTGTTCATCGCTGGTGCAGCGGCACAGCCCCCCCACACAGGATCTCGAATAGCAATCAGAATCCTTTTCGCATTTCACCCCCCTGTGCGTTGGATCAATCGACACCGGACATGAATATGAATCTGACGAAATGACGATTTCGGTACTGCCATCATTATCGACATCGGCGATCACAGGATATTCAATTGCCGTTGCTGAGTTTCGATAGCTTGAAAAGAGCACCTCTCCCGTCAGACCATCGTAAACCCGCGTATAGCACTCATCCCCATAGACGATTTCGATCTTTCCGTCGCCATCGAAATCGAAGGCAGAAGCGCCTGCAACACCTGACATATCGTGCGTTGGACTCTCCCAAATGACGTACCGGCTTTTACATTTTCCAGCTTCAGGCCCCTGACATTTTGGGTCATACACACCAAACGTCGATTTGGATGCGACACCGATTTCAGGTTTATCATCGCCGTTAAAATCACCGATGGCCGGGGGATATCCAATGAATTGAGGAAATGAGAACGAATATTCCATTAAGAGCTGCGGCGAGGGCAAAGCGGATCCATTCGAATCGAAGACAGCCCAAATCTGAAGCGAATTTCCATCAGCCCATACGACTTCCGCCTTGCCATCGAGATTCATGAAATTAAATGCAGATGGACTGGCACCAGGCGTTCCAAAATCGGCATAAGCCGCATGTCCATTTTCATTATTTCCCGTCATTCTTGCGACCAATGTCCATCCATTGGAAGCAGGAAGCCAGCGGTAGACAGTTTTATTGGCGATGATTTCCACATTGCCATCGCCATTCAAATCTCCAAGAGATGGCGACGTAAGATTGTAATCCCCCATGATATCGCTTGCGACGGCATTGTCTGCGACTTTGGCATTGTAATCTGCCAGGATGGTTCCATCCGCATGAACGACAGTGCCATTGACCCCAACAATTTCCGGCACCCCATCATTGTCCAAATCATGAATAGAGAAATTGCCATTATGATTCCCAATTCCCAAATGAGCGGTCACCTTTGTCGGCATATGTCTCTTGTTCGCCTCATTCCACTTATATATTACCGGATTACCATCATAAGTCACGAGCTCCATATATCCATCGCCATCAAAATCGGCCAGTGAAACATGGCTATAGCCGGTTGAATCCTGCAGACTGATACTTTCGATATCTTCACAAGTTTCTGAATTGATAATTCGCAGCATTTCCGGCGATTCTGTCGTAAATGCCAGCAACGGTTTTTCTATTCCCTGTGCGTTATGAATCATGCCGACTGAAACTGAATTATATACAGTCGTTGAACTGGGCTGAGTTTTAGGTACCCAATAGCACTGAACTGCGGCTTCGAAAATGCCCTCTTTAATTTTGAACTTGCATTCCGGATCATAAGGTTTTTCACTTGAATACGGCACGCAGACATTGAGCTTTTCTTTACAGGATTCATCCAGACAGCAATAGGAATCGCCCTTGCATTCTGCGTTCGAGGTGCAATTGCCCTTGGTGGGAACGCAAATTTTATCGATACAAACGCTGCCGCCCGGACAGGCAAGCTGTTCATTGCACGGGCCATACTCCGTTGAGATGGAAGCGCATACACCTTCGCGGCATTCGCCGGGATCACACAATGAATATTCGCCGCAGGGGTCACCTATTTTTACATTTTCGTAGCAAACATCAGCGAAACACGTCAGATTGGGGCCGCACCACCTCTCTTCACCGCAGGGATCGCCGACCACACCATATTTTGTGCACGTCTGAGTACCATTCACATCACAATAAGCCCCATCCGGACACACATCATCATCGGAACAGGCATCCCCCAATCCGACTTTCTGCACATCACCGGCAGTACACTTACCTTCGAGACATACGCTGCCTTCCGCGAGTTCACTGCATTTTTGCGTTTGCGGTTTCTCGCCCTTGACGCAGGTAACGAATACTTTCTTGCTCAGGCAGTACTCTTCTGTCTTCTTACATACTTCATCCACATCCGGCGATTCCAGACATTCACCATCCTCACAAACGCCATCTTCGCATTCCTCAAGGACCGGCTTCTTACCCTTGACGCATTTTTTGAGCGTCGTCTCGTCCTTGCAGGTATTCTGAGTTTTTTTGCACAATTCGTCATCGTCATCGCCGTCAGAAACGCATTTATTTTTGACGCACTTCTGATTGCTCTTGCATTGCTTGCCGCCGCACAGTTCCGAATCGCCACCGGATGTCGAAACCGTCTGGCTGTCTTCGCCGCAGGCGCAAAGCATGCAGGCCATAATGAATGAAATACTCAGTATGCGAGTCTTGGACATAATGTAATTTCTCCACTGCAGGCTCTATTTGTATCATGACATCAGGCCCCCACCGAAATGCCATATTCCCCGGCATGCTACCAATATGATCGAAACAATTCAATACGCTACGCCACGGTCGGGTGATTATGCACGACCACACTGCCGCCCCCAGGGAGCATCTGATCTATTGGCCCCTTTTCCCCATCCCCTTTCCCCAATGGGGCAAGGGGTATAGTTTTTACAACACAGTTTGGTTGCACCAGACAATTATTCAGAGATTCCCTAGTGCGGTGCTTTCTATTTTTAGTATATTCTTTTCTGCTGCCGCATCCAGGAGAATTCTTTTTTCCGGGAAGCCTATTGCAGCGTCACAACGGTTTCAGCTTCTACAATTATCCCTGATGTTCGACACTCTTTTCATATTAAATAAAAAACCGCGTATGTGCCTTGGCGCATAGCGGTTTTCGCGAGGCGTATTGGCGGCACTGCCGCCAATAGCCGCGTCCCGAAAAGACAAATTCCTAATTGATCTTACAATCTGTAATTTCGATTTCGTCCGTATTGTTGGATTCGTTGCATTCGACGGTCGTTTTGCCGCCTTTTCCATCGTCATTGACGACGAGCAATATCTTGTCAGTGACTTTGGATTGTATTTCACAGCTAACTGGCAGGCATCCGCCGATGGGAACGTTCTCGGTGGTATAGGAAGTGCAGAGCAGTGTTTTGTCTCCATTTTCCTGAATCTGATAGAAAGTGGCAGGCATCTTGCGAGCAACCATTTTGGTACCGCGGTTGCAGACGACAGCATTCAAAGTAATTTTGCCAGTCTTGTCTACGCCGCAGACACTGGCTGCATCTGTGAATTTACCGGTGATATCCGGCGCAGTATTGGCGCCGCGGACGCCCTCGATATTTTTTCGATAGTTGTTCATGGTGGCATCGGTGAAATTCTGTTTCCAACTGGAAAGTGCAGGAACAGAGCCATCCGGATTGATATTCGTAATCGAAAATGCATGCTGGTTCCAGATATCTCTGGAGGATACCCAACGATCCAGACGATCGCGCAGCACCAGCAGGCCCTGATGTGCATCTCCATTTCGATGATAGGCACGGCACACCTTGCCATCGGTTTCTTTTTGCGGCGCAAGCGGTGTTGTACATTGATATTGCTGCATCAGCTTGCCATCTGAATCGTATTGCCAGTTGCACTGTTCATCTGAGGTACATCTGCAGTAGCCATCGACGCATTTTTTGCTGAAGCAATCGCCATCTTTGACACATTTGACGCCATGATGCAGTTCATCGATCGGAGTGCAGCCCGGTGCTACAGAGTTGGCCATGATGACGATTTCGACGGATTCGTCTTTATCCATATCGGAGATGGTCGGATATTCGCGATCGATTTTGGACATGCGATAGCTCGAAAACAGGACTTCGCCGTTTTTACCGTCGAGAATGCGCGTAAAGCATTCATCGCTGTAGACGACTTCAGCCTGACCATCGCCATCGAAGTCGAACAGTGAGGAAGAGGAAACGGTATTGTCGGCATCCTGGCTCTTAATGGACCAGAGTGTATATTTATCCTGGCATTTATCGTTCTTTTCTGTGCACTGGGGATCGAAGACGCTGTATTTATTTTTGCCGCCGACGGCGATTTCCGGCAGTTTATCGGCATCGAAATCGCCGATGGTCGGTGCACCTGCCTGGCCTGAATTGACAGTAAATACTTTTTGTCCCGAAAGCGTATAGATACTGATGGATTCTCCGCTTGCCACGACTTCTGCTTTGCCATCGAGTTTGGTAAAATCAAAGGATTCCGGCTTGTCGCCTGGGGTTCCGAAATCTGCAAAGGCAAAAGTTTCGCCATCGATTGCAAAATCATAGGCTTTTTCCCAGGAATTCTTTTTCGAATCCCAGCGTACGATTCCCGAGGATGTAATGGCTTCGACTTGGCCATCCAAATCGAGATCGCCGGCGATTGTCACGCCTCCGAAGCCATCAGTCTTTTCCTTCGAATTGAGGCACTTTCCGTCTTCTCCCTGAAGGACATATTGCTGATACAGGATTTCGGGTTTTCCGTCGCCGTTGATATCGTGGATGCTTGCTCCACCCCACGTTTTTTTGCCGCCGCATCCGGATGCAGTCCATCCTTTGACATATTTCTTTTGCGTATCATCCCATTTGAATGTCGTGATCTTATCATGGGAATTGGAAATAATTTCTACTTTGCCGTCTCCGTTGAGATCGGCGAGGCTGATTTGATCGCTGCCGCTGCCGACGTCTGTATTGGGAATTGCTTGGAGTTCTTCACATGTCTCTGCATTGAAGATACGAATATTTCCATCCAGGGCTACCGCATTTAAAAATGTCCTTGACTTTGGTAAAAGGCTTTGACTCACGGTGAGTCCCTTTGCGCATCAAGGATGAAATATGCAGTTACAGCGCCTTATTGAGACCGTCAGAGAACAACTCTCCGATCCTCG
>JAFRYG010000142.1 GCA_017441205.1 Pseudomonadota bacterium | reverse complement strand
ATGGGGTCGCCTTACAGGATACGCGGCTTTTTTTTATATGGGGCTCGCCTAGAGACGTGTCACGACACGTCTCTACGGCTCGCTTTTTTTATTGCGGCAATTCAATATGTTACGATAAATATACTTCGTTTCTCTTGTATGAGGAGGCTCTATGTTGAATCGCTATTTGATTGTTATATTTCTGATGGTTGTCTCGCTATTCACCCTCAGTGCATGTAAGAATTATCCCCCCGAAATTAAAAAAGTATGCGATGACGCCTGTACAAAAGGATGTCAGGAATCATGTGATGTGAATTCTGATTTTAGTATCAGTGAAAAAGGAACATGCAGGGCTTCCTGTAAAATTGGATGCAATATGGGATGCAAAGACAGTTATTCGAAAGACATTCCGGACTATGATTCCAGTATTCTTAAGGAGCCAAACAAATCAGCATGCGAAAACGGCTGCAAGGATCAGTGTGAAATTCAATGTCGCAAAGATACGAAAGACGCAACAGAATTGCCCCTTTGTGTTCATACCTGCATTCCGGGATGTACATACGTTTGTTTTAAGAAATTGTTGGAAAAAGAATAGGATCGCTTTGAGACGTGCTGCTGCACATCACTGCAGGTTGCTTTTTTATTGCGGAAACTCAATGTGTTACACATTTCTCTTGTATGAGGAGACCCTATGCTGAATCGCTATATAATAGGTTTGTTTGTTCTGATCATTGTATCATTGTTCACACTCAGTGCATGTAAACAATATCCGCCTGAAATTGAAAAAATCTGCGATGATGCCTGTACAAACGGGTGTCACGAAGCATGCGAATTGGATAAGACGTTTAATGGTATTATTAAAGGCATTTCGACGGAAAGCTGCGAATTCTTCTGTAAATCCGACTGCAAGGACAGCTGTGCAGGCGGCATGACGGAAAGCTTTTCTGAGTACAATTCTGACGCTTTCAAGGGAAATACAAAAGAATTGTGCAATGAAAGCTGCAGCGAAGAATGTAACAGAGTTTGCCAGGATAAATTCAACACTCCGTCAGATGTCACATCCTGTACCGATAGTTGCATTCCCAATTGCACAGAAACATGTACGAAGGAATTTGTTGAAAACAAAGATCGTACCAAGGCAAGATGCGGTGAAGGGTGTGTAGACCAATGTGCCGACAGTTGTAAGGGGGCTCAATTTGACACTCCGGCCAAAATCGCCCTTTGCAAGCACATATGCCTTCCCGGATGCACCGAAATCTGCGCAAAGGAACTTACGGGAAACTAAAACCAATCCATAAGAGTCATGACTGCCTTAAAAGCGACCATCAAGTGCTCGCCAGGGTCATTGTAGATGTGGTTATTTGCTCCATAATATGTTAAAAGCGCGCGGTTTTCGTGGGACGGAATACCGTCCCCGTGATTGATTCTTTTACATTTGGAAAACGAATGACCGCATATTCTGAAGAAATATACAAGCGACGTACCTTTGCCATTATCTCTCACCCGGATGCCGGTAAAACGACGCTGACCGAAAAGCTCCTTCTCTACGGAGGGGCCGTCCATACCGCCGGTTCCGTCAAAGCCCGCAAAAGCGATCGGCATGCCACCAGTGACTGGATGGCGATGGAACAGGAACGCGGCATCTCCATCTCGACATCTGTCATGCGCTTTGAATGGTCCGGATGCGAAATGAATCTGCTGGACACCCCGGGCCACAACGATTTCAGTGAAGATACCTATCGAACGCTCGCAGCAGCCGATTCGGCAATCATGCTTATTGACGCCGTCAAAGGCGTCGAACCGCAGACGATTAAGCTCTTCCAGGTCTGCCGTATGCGCGGCATTCCCATCGTTACATTCATCAACAAGATGGACCGCGAAGGCCGCGACCCGCTGGAACTTCTTTCGGAAATCGAAGAAGTCCTCGGCATTCCGACCTCACCGGCCACCTGGCCCGTCGGACAGGGCAAAGCATTTCTGGGCGTCTATGACAGATGGCACCAAAAACTTCTGCGCTTTGAACGCGCCGAAGGCGGTTCCAACCGCGTCCCCGTCATCGAAGGCGATCTCAATGATCCGACGCTCAGGAATGAACTCGGCGACCGCATGTACAACGACCTCAAAGACGGTCTCGAACTGCTCGACGGTGCCGGTGATTCGTTCGATCGCGATGCTTTCCTCGCCGGAAAACTCAGTCCCGTCTTCTTCGGCAGCGCCCTGACGAACTTCGGCGTCGAACCATTCCTGGATTCGTTCATCGATCTGGCGCCCGCACCGCGCGACCGCATGACCGCCGACGGCGATATCATTGCACCGGATTCTGACGATTTTTCGGGTTTTGTCTTTAAAATCCAGGCCAACATGGATCCGCGCCACCGCGACCGCATTGCATTCTTCCGCCTCTGTTCGGGACGCTTTGAACGCGGCATGCAGGCCACCCTCAACCGCACCGGTGCCAAAATCACACTCGCCAAATCCCTCACCTTCATGGCTCAGGAACGATGCAACGTCGAAGAAGCCTACGCCGGCGACATCGTCGGCCTTTGGGATTCCGGCCAGCTGCACATCGGCGATACCCTCTATACCGGAAAACCCGTTGCCTACGAAGGCATTCCGCGCTTCAGCCCCGAAAACTTCGTCCGCGTCGTTCTGCGCGATCCCCTCAAGCGAAAACAACTCAAGAAGGGACTTGATGAACTTTCGGAAGAAGGCGCCGTACAGGTTTTCTACGATCTCGAACGCATGGAACGCGACCCCATCCTCGGAGCCGTCGGCAAACTCCAGTTCGATGTCGTTCAGAACCGCCTCGAAAACGAATACAACGTCCACGTCACATTCGACGGCCTTCCCTACCAGCATGCCCGCTGGATCGAAGGCGATCTGGATGTCAGCGAAATGTCGCGCCGAAGCGGCACGCTCTGCCTCAAAGACATCGAAGATCGACTCATCGTCCTGTTCTCGAGCGAATGGATGATGCGCCGTATCATCGACGACTATAAGGACAAAGATATTCAGTTCATCGCCGCCGTTCAGCCGGGACGCAAAGTGGGTTGATTTTTGGGGTCGCCCTATGCCCGCAGGGCATACGGTCGACATGGGCACGCCTATGCGGGCATTGAAATGCCCGCATACAGCGTGCCTTTTTTTGATTCGTCGAAGCAAAACCCCAATGTTTTGCAACGATCCCGTCCAGGTATTAGATTAATCTCCCAAATATCTGCCGAAATGGCATATCATGCCGTTTTGCTCATTCTGAACTCATCTTTATATCAATACAGCCATGCCCCACTCATTCGAAGGCACAACACTCGCACTTCAGCATTATTACGATATCGTCGGTACATCCCGAAAATTGCCGTTCCTCACCGTTTATCGGGCGAATGAACAGCCTTTTGGCAGACGCATGGCCGTTTGGATGGCTTCGTACAATGACGACTACAAACTTCCGCCCGAAACACTGCACCGCCTCGATGATGCCCTGCTTCAGAACAGGGCCATCGCCAATCCCCATGCCTTGCGCGTACTCGATTACGGTACAAGCGAAGGCAACAGTTTCGTCGTCACGGACGCTCTCGAATCCATTTCATTGAGGGCATGGCTGCGTTCTCACGGACCGCTGGAACCCTGGCAGGCACTGCGGCTGCTCGATCAGCTCACAGGAATCATTACGTCAGCGCATCAGGCCAATTTCTACGATCTTTGCCTCACAACCGACAACATCTTCGTACAGGATGAAGAACGCTTCGAAATCATCACCGGACCTCTGGGCATTGGTCTGCATCGTTCTGAACTGCTCAAACTCAGGGATGTTACGATTTCAGCAGACATGATGCGCCATCTGCCGCCCTGGGAATTCGCCAAATCTTCTGAATCAAAACCCACTGCACCTTCATCAGAATCTTCGGATTCCAAACCCGCAGACACAGATCCCAAAACTGATTCAGATAACCGGGATTCAGCCGAAAAATCTGATACTCCATCCGAGGCACGGGAATCCGAATCCGCCGAAATCAATCATCTGCTCTCGGATGTAAATGATCCACGGGATGACAGCATCCAGCAAATTGACGTCCTCACGGATTGCGCACTCGAAGTTCCTCCCCCGCCAGACAATGCCTGCCCGGATATTTACGCGCTCTCCGTCGTCATTTATGAGGCACTCTCGGGTCAGCATCCATACTTCAACGAAGATCGCGATCTGTGCGATGCTGCACTTTCCATCGTCCAGGCAATGCCGCCGGAGCTTGCAAAACACTTTGAAATCTCTGAGTCTTTGAGCGACATCGTCATGGAGTGGCTACAGCACCCCAAAAAAGATTCTGCACCGGAATTTCTGAATCAGTTTGCATCATGCTGTACGGAATCCGATCGGCAAAAAGCACAGCAAGCCGAAAAGACATGGATAGCGCCAGCCCCCATCCAGACATCGGGAAAACGCAGAAAAAAAACTGCTGTCAAAATTGAGCATCCCTTCTGGATGATGGGGATAGCTGCAGCCATCCTCATCCTGGCATCCGTTGCCATCACCTGGAGAATCGCCCAATACGCTGACCCCGTCGATCTGTTCGCACTCCCGGAACTGCTTCCGACGGCCAGCGATGGCATCGACGTCGTCATTTCCTCACACGTTAACCCGCCCGACACCTATATTTATCTCGTATCTATGGAGGATGGACAACCCATCCGGCTCGGTACTCTGCCTTATATCTATCGACAGCAGTCTCCGGGAGCCAAACTCAACTTCCTCATCGCCGATGAATCCGGCCACTCATTGCAGGTGCCCGTCGTCGTCAAAGGTGAAAACGGACTCATGCTCATCCCGGTGGATCTCAACTGGTGATCTTCGAGTTGAGAGTGGGGAGTGATGAGTTGGGAGTCATGCAATCACAATGGTTCTTGCTTAAAGATCGAAATAATGCATTTACCTCTAGAAGCTCACTCCAAACTCAAAACTCACTAACCACTAAAAATCACATTCCGAGTGCTTCCTCAAGCATGCTCATGATGGATTCGGCATCAAACAATCCCTGTATTTTTCTGCCATTGATGAAAAAAGTAGGCGTCGATTCCACGCTGTTCACCAGACCTTCTTTTTTGGACTCGACCACTCCCTGACGAACCGCTGCATCCTGCAGCAAAGCTGCATACTGCTGTTCATCCATACCGAGTTCCACGGCCCATTCGGTCATTTTGTTCTTGGTATAGGTATCAAAATTTTCATACGACTTGAGCAGATACGGCCAGGCTTTGCCAAGTTTTGCCGCAGCCTCTACCCCGAGTGCAGCCGGGGTGGAATTCTCGTGCGACTTAATCGGAAACAGGCGCAGATTGACGGCTACTTTATCCTTGATGGGCGAATTCTCGAGCATTTTTATCAGCTTGGGAACATGGCGAGAACAGTAGGGACATCGCGCGCACAAATAGACAGAGAGCACCACTTTGGCCTCGGGGTTTCCCCAGACATGTTCCGGCTTCATATCAATTTTTACAGGCGGTTTCATCGTCGACATGGCCATTGCGCGCTGATCGAGCGAGTGCTTGATATCCTGAACGGATTTGCCATTGCCGGCGAGACGGCATACTTCGTTTGCCAGACGAACCGGAAGCTTGCACGTGGGTGCGCTTTTCAGACATTCCGAAATGGATTTGTCACAGCAATCATAAGGAAATGATGTATCCATAACGCTTTTCGCCGTCTTCTGCGCTTCTCCGCTCAGCCCATCGCACAACGGTGTCTGTGCCAGAACCGGACTTGAAATAAATAACAAAGACAACGAAATCCATAATGATCGAATCATAACACGCCTCTGATTCCCTGAAATAATGATGATATGCGCTCAGACTCTCCGGGCACTTTCCTGCCCTAAAGCAAATAACGCACCATTAAACCCGATTATTCGACAAAAAACACCCATCCTAGTTCTGCAAACACGACGATGATCGCTGCATATCCTCATCCTGCCGAATGATGTCGCGGATGCGATCTGATGAAGATTCACCGTCAAAATTCCATGGCAATGCATAGACATCATCCGAAATGCCATGCGGTGAATAAAAGTCCAGATCACCCGTCCAGCGAATTGCAATCATTCCCCGGTAATCCTGATAGGCATAGTCATCCGCACTGCTCCAGCGGCGGCTTGCCTTAAACTGCGCACCGATGCGAACACCGCCCCATGATGGAGACCAGATCTGCAGCCCGCCGCGCACACCATGATCCCGGCGGGCATCATGATCAAAATAACCTGCCGAATCCGCATAATCATCCAGGGCATAGGATCCATTCAGCCGAAACAGCACATCGTGAATGCGATAATCCAAAGCGAGACTGAAATTAATCCCGTTCAAATCATACATATCCCCGACGGAAAACCAATGGCGATAAGTTGCCCCCCAGGTCAGGGCAAACCCATACCCAAGGGAATGCCGCCCACCGGCTCCGAGATCCATTTCATCGCGCGTACGCACGATCTGACGGAATGTCCTGTGACCATATCCCCCAAACAAATACAGCCACTTATTGATCTCGAAATCGACCTCAATCCGGTGGCTCGTATAGAACAGCAGCGGTCCCTTTTCATAGACATCACCGCCATGCAATATCAGGAACTCCGGGCGATAATAGGCTCCGAACTTGAGATTATCCCAGTCCAAAACTACCCCCGGCCGAAGAGCAATATCCCCGTAACTTGAATTCTCTGCATCATTGGATGTCAGCCACTGTCCGGTGACCTGTGCTTCCAATACGGCCCTGGCAAATGCTCGCTTCCAGGGATCGATCATAAAACGAGCCTCCCCCTCCAAAAAGGGACTGCCCATATCCTTGCCGCGCAAATTCGGATCATTCGGCGAACCGCTCAACGCATTCGAAGCATAACCGCCGTCGATCTCCAGCTTCCAGGTAAGATTGGGATCGCTGCCCGTTCCAGCCATCGACTGAAGTGAACGGAGGGCTTTCGCATCACTGCGTGTCAATTCTTCAGATTCATAAACGCGTTCCAGATGTCTTCCGGCTTGTTCAGTTTTCCCCTGAGCCAGTTCATTCATCGACGTAACGAGCATCAGCCGCTGTTCCATCCAGGATGTTTCGCATTTCTGTCCGCCGGAAATCGCTGCAGCTTCATCCGGCATTGCCATTTGCACGTATATCCAGGCGATCCACGTTCGCGTCGCACAATCTTCCGGATTCTGTTCGAGGATGGGCATCAGCGTCCGAAGTGCCCATGAATAATTCTCCACCCTCGCATACGAAATCCCCAATGCTCGCTGAATATCCATATTGCCGGGATGACACTGCTGCGCGAACTTCATCACATCCACAGCATCCTGACGCGTTTCCTGATATTCCCAAAGGATTCGGGCATTATCCAGAAAATCCTGAACCGGCATGCATTCGTATTCGTTTATCCACTCCGATGGCGGAACTTCATCATCATTGGATGCAAGCAAAACAGGCTTCGAACGCAGATTCAGATGAAGTTCACCAAAATCGCTCATCGTATCCTGCTGAACCGGATTCCAGGCCAGCAATACCTCATCGGAACTATCCCCGATATCCCCGGGAACGCTCTGCATGAAGAAATCCATCATATTCCTTGCTTCCGGAACTTCCTGTTCCACGGCATCGGGTTCGCGGCAGCAACGAAATCCGTAAGCATTGACGCTGCCTACCGGCATGGATGTCGAACATTTATGCAGTTCTTCGGAATCGATGCAGTTATAGGCTCCGCCGCGAACAGACGGCGAATCCGAACCATCATCGACATACTCCCAAAGATTGCCGTTCAGATCATATACCCCCTGCGCATTCGCACACTTTTCGAAAGATCCCGTCGGCATAATCCGCAGATCGGCGCCGCAGCTCAGATAACAGTGCCCGAACGGACACATATTGTGTGCATCACACGAAGTACTGTCGCAATAACAATAAGTATCAATCCCATTGCACGTCGTCGGTTCATACGTATTGCCATAGCTGTAAACGAGCGCATCTTCGCCCGTACATCCTGCATACCATTCGTCCGAACGACAAAGATGCTTGCCCACACTTTGACATGCTTTCACAGCCATCTCGAAAGAAGGGCGATACCATGGATCCAAACCAGCCTTGCTGACCGGCGTTTCGGAACTCCCCTGGCTGTCTGCTGCAGCATCCGTTCTCGATGCCTCATACCGATCCATACAGAATTCCATGTCATTGACCTGAATCAGAGCCATATCCTCAGGACACGTTTTGATGACAACCGGAGTTGGCTTTTCGGGATCAGTGCCCGGCTTTTCGGGGTCAGTGCCCGGCTTTTCGGGATCCGTGCCCGGCTTTTCGGGATCTGTGCCTGGCTTTTCGGGATCTGTGCCTGGCTTTTCGGGGTCCGTGCCCGGCTTTTCGGGGTCCGTGCCCGGCTTTTCGGGGTCCGTGCCCGGCTTTTCGGGGTCCGTGCCCGGCTTTTCGGGGTCCGTACCCGGATTCTCAGGATCAAGACAGTTTTCCGAATCATCGGGATTTGCATCAGGGTCCGTATTGCCAGTCCCGGCATTCTCACCGGCATCAGGTCTTATCCCTTCATTGAGTGACCCATCCGAACAACACCTGAACCCCAGCGCCAACGGCGTCCAGTTCACCGGAACATAGGAACACTGGTGATTTTCCTCAGAATCCATGCAATTATACGCGCCGCCGCGAACGGTTTTGGCGCTGCCGCCGGCCGTATGTTCCCAAACATTGCCGTTCAGATCGAAAACGCCCCATCCATTATTGCAGTCCGGAAACGATCCCGTCGGCATCAACTTGAACCCGTTGGATCCATACGTATCAATGCCATTGCAAATCTTTGCGTTGTAATTATCCCCATATCCATAGACGGTATTCATCGAACCATGGCACGACAATTCCCATTCTGCAGGCGTACAAAGCCGCTTCCCGGCAGCCTGACACGCGGATTCAGCCTCGCCATTGTTGTCACCGACCATCCAGGGCATGACACCGGCCCGCGAAGTTGCCCGCGATGAATCCTGACCTGCCGACGAAGCCGTCGCGTCCGGCCTGGATGCTTCATAAATGTCCATGCAGTACGAATCGAGAATCGGCACCATATCTTCAGGACATGCAATGCCCATCGGTGCCTGAATCATACAGGTGTGCATCTGGCACATAAACCCCTGACCGCATTCCACATCTGAGCTGCACCGATAGTCACAAACGCCGGACGCTTTGCAAATCATCGGAGATTCACAATCCGCATCGCGATAACATCGCTGTACCGGTGTACAGGCAGAAATTCCGACACAAACTGCAGCCAGGGCAAGGCAATATTTCAAATCCATTTTTATACGATTCCCACTGTTGGTTTATCGGCCTATGCCTCACGGCATACGGCCTTTTGGGCCGTCCTATTGCTGCGCAATACGTCCGGCCTCCATTTTGATGATGCGATCACAGGCATCCGCGACGCCCTGATCATGTGTCACAATGACAAAAGCCATATTCTCGCGGCGACACAGTTCGCGGAAGCAGGCCATAATACTTCGGCTGGTTTCGACATCCAGCGCTCCGGTCGGTTCATCGCACAATATCAGCTTGGGACTCAGCAATAGCGCACGTGCAATGGCGACGCGCTGTTTCTGTCCCCCCGAAAGCTGCGACGGCAATGCATCCCGTTTGTCGGCGACATCGAGCCGTTTCATTAAATCGTACGCTTTTGCTTCTATTTGCTTCAGATCCACATCATGACCGCAAAAGGAAGCCGGCAGACATACATTCTCAAAACAGGTCATGTGTTCGAGCAAATTAAAGTGCTGAAAAACGAACCCAATCATTTCGTTTCGCAGCAGACTCAGCGCAGAATCTCTCAGATTCCGTGGAACCACCATGCCATTTTCACGATATGAAAATAACTCATAATCCCCGGAAAAATCGCTGTCCAGCAAACCAATAATATTGAGCAGCGTCGTTTTCCCGCTCCCGCTGCGCCCCTGAATGGCGACAAAATCGCCTTCGGCAATCTCCATCGAAAAATCATTGAGCACACTGAGGACAGCCTCTCCGGTTCCGTAGGTTTTCCGTATATGGTTCAGGTGCGCTATTGTTTTCATAACCTGTGGTTCTCAACCCAAACAAAAGACAACGCTGCGTATTGCAAAGCAATAGCAGCGTTATGGCGAAGTGTAGCGGTCAAAGACCGCAAACGAAGCCCCAAAATTAACCAGCTCCGCCCCCCGGAGGAGGAGGTTCATTCGCCGGATCATTAATCATCAATGTCGACGTCGCCGACGAATGAATATAATTATGACGGGTATCTCCGGTTGAAAACTTATTGAAATCAAAGCCTTCACGAATGGATTTGTAGGCGGTCAGCTGAATATACAATGTTTCGGAATGATCTTCCGGCCACGAATATACCTTTGGAAATTCCGCCGATGTCGCATTGCCGGGCATATAGAACTGCCAAATCAGTTTGGATCCCTTGGGGCCATAGCTGCGAATGGTCATCGCATAAAAATCCACGTTTTCGGGATGTTCCACAGACCACGAAACGACGCCCGTTGCAAGGATATCGTCCGTACTCTTGGTATAGAATACGGGAATCGGCGCTGCCGGCCCCACTTCGAGCGTACTGCCGTCCGGCACGACATTGTATTCGTAAAACACCGAAGCCGGATAACCGCCATCAGTATAGGCGCCGGCGGTAATGGCAAACGAAGACTCCGAAAGTGAATCGCGAAGCGGCGGCATGCCGGTAATCACAACGAAATCCGTTTTGGATTCCCCGCCCATGAAGCCACCGATATATCCTTCATCGCCCACGAAGATATAGGCGCTTGCGCGGACACCATTGGGACCGGATTTCAGAGGCGGATCCAGCAGTTTAATGCTCAGATTCTGATTGAGCGGAATCGGGCACTCCAGATGGTTGACGATCTTGGCTCCATCCGAAACGAACAAATGCCGCTTCACCCCGATATACTTGGGATAAAACGCACCGGAAACCGTATCATACAGACCACAGACCAAAGCGAGTGCCACATCGCCAGAACGAGCCTTAAGCTTGTATTTTCCGCCAACTTCGCGAATGAGATAAACGTCATCCTTGTCGTACGACATCATATAGGGGCTCAGAGAAGACTGCATCACGAGGCCGGCTTTGACAAATGCCGGATTCGAAACCAGTTCAAACTTGCCAAAACTTCCCACTGTTCCCGAAAAATAAGGCTGTTCCGGTTTATAAGGTACCGACACTTCCACAGGATTGATCGTATCTCCCTCTGGCGGCGGTGGCGGAGGGTTATCCTCAGCGGAAGGAGGATCATCGGCATGCCAGTCTTCCAGAAACAGCGTTACATTCGTCGCATTGATGGGCTGAAGCGTATTGCAGGAATGCTCCGGCGCACAGGCAATCACGATCTGCGCATCTTTCAGGCGCTTGTCAAAAAAGGACACGCGGCCATCTTTGTCCGTCGTCCCCTTCAGAGCTGTCTCGAGATCACTGCCGATATACACCGTAGCTCCTTCGATCGGCACAGCCGTATCCACAGTCAAAACGGTCACATGGAGCTGACCATCGATGGCACTACCAAAAGCACTCGTATTGATTCCCGAGGAATCAAACCAGGTCAGCTGCGTTTTGCCGCAAACCTTCCCATCCTTGCAGAGCAGAATCACATCATCTGTCCCCACATCGTGCGCAGGGGCATAAAATGAAAGGTGGCCGGGATGACTAATCGTCGTCTTCAGTTTTTCTCCGGCGATCTGAATTTTCATTCCCTCAGCAAAACCAGTTCCATACACATCGATGTGCGTGCTGCCAGTCAAAACGGCTTCTGCAGGCGTTATTCCAAGAATCGAAACGGCATCATCGTAGGTAAATGTTTTCTGAGCTGTTTTGTCTCCCACACTGACGGTGACCGGAACTGTTCCGGAGCCTTTGGGCACGAGGACTTTGGCTTCACCGGAACTGACGATCGAAACAGACTCCGATTCCCAGGGACCAAAACTTACGCTCATATCCTTGGTAAAGCCGCTCCCCTTGAGCACGACATACGTATTGCCATCCGCAACGACTGCATGCTCCGGTTTGATCGAATCCAGTTTCAGCGTCGAAGCGACAGCCGTATACTCAAATCCCTTCTTAAGCTCATACTCCCCGACAGCAACATCGACGAATCCGGCCTCATGCGCCGGCGTGGTCAGCATCCAGGCATTCGATGTTCTGGATTTCACCGAAGCTTTCTGTCCGTCAAACATGGCATCCCCGGAAATGGGAAGATTGACGCCATGAATCGTTACCGAAGTTCCACCCTTTATAGATCCTTTGGCAGGAGTGAGTTCAAGAACCTGGGGCGATCCATCGTTGTTGTAGTAATGAATGGCTTTATCCAGCCGGCTCTGCTGCCAGCCATCGTAAACCAGGACATCATAATGTCCCGCCGAAAGAGAAGGCGCCTTCATTACAAGCTTTGAATCATTCACGGAATCCGGCTTTACGACTTCACTTCCAATGCGTACCTGGACATCTTCCCAAAATCCCTTGCCAGCGATCGAAATCTCAGTGGATTTACCGACTTCAATGCGCGAGGGTTCCAAAGAACTCAAAGAAATTTCAGGCAGCACCTTTATTGCATTCTCAGCCGATACCTCGCCGGCCCCATTCAGCAAATAGACAGAAGCCATGCCCTCCTTGAGAACGGGCATCAGCCCCCTGAGCTCCGTTCCCGATACAACATGCAAATCGACGATAGGCAGCGTCTTTTCTCCATCCGAAAGATAGACCCGCGTTTTGTCATCAAATCCGGATCCATGGATCACAAGTTCGGTTGCCGTATTGCTGACGACCACATCGGGAACGACCTCCGAAAAAGCAATCTTTTCGACGTAACAAAAGCCATTTTTCAAGGTCAGTGTTTCGCCGTCCTGATTCCAGACAATATCGACACATCCTTTTTTCCCTTCGGGAACTTTGGCTCGCACGACTTTTGTATTCACATACGTCAGCTCAGGGGCATCCAGAGCACCGAACTGCATGGTTCCCGATTTGTCCAGACAGGTTCCGTGAAGGCGCACTTCATACCCCCCCCGAATATCTCCCGAGGACGGAACCACGGATTCCAGCGCAAGCTTTTCAGGAATCACGACGGCCCCTCCATTCCCCGCCCCGCCAGGGACCGGTTCGTCGACGTCTTCAGGATTTCCAGGTATGATCCCCGCAGATCCTCCAGGCCTCTTGGGTTCATCTCCCTGGTCAGGTATTTCTCCCGGAGGGTCCACGACCACTGGTCTTTCCGGTTCGGGAGGATCTTCTTCGACGTATTTGACATAATCCGAAGGATCGATGCATCCGGCAGACAGCATCACCCCAAGCAAAAGAATTAAAAACGGCTTGTTCTTCATCTGGCACATAACAAAACCTCCAAAATACTCCAACAAACGCTTATAACGACTTTTTATGCGAATGAACAGAGCCAACATCAGTTGTTCAGGGGTTACTGCATGATTATTTCGAACATAAATAATGAAAGTACACCTTTCTATTCAGAGCTTAGGGCTTGGAGCCTTTCTACTGCCCCACACATCACCAATTCCCCTGTTGTAAGGATGGCTTGACACCGACAACAAAATCCTTCGCCGCGCCGAACCAATCCCCCTGTTTTTAGGATGGCTTGCATTGGAATAAATTCCCTTGGTCTCTCCCCGTTACGAAAGAATAGCTTTCGTTGATAAACAGTACACCTACATGTAGCACAATGCGGTTTTAATATTATTCCAGGTAACCAGGGTTACCTCTCGTCCCTTCCCACCCGCCGACTCGCCGTCCAAACCCAAAATACGCACGGTCATGGCACACTGCCTCCTTTCCGAAATCAAGTGTCGTAAAAAAAAGCATCCCGATGTGCCTGGCATGTACAGCACTTCAGCATTATCCCCCGCGTCCGGATATCACAATGCCGCAAACCGCCCCTCGGTCGTCCGTACATTATGTCGGGGGACTCTGTGTCAGACAAATCCAGATAAAAACATCTCTCACTCCCCAAAACAGGAAGGACTATTCCTTCGTATTCATGATGCCATCGGGAAAGCAATTGTTTCATTTTGGTGTATGATTTTTTTTGCAAAACCGGATCTGATTGCCATGATATCCAAAAAGTACAAAAAACATTTGACAAATCCAACAGTATTCGGCATAAGGCCGCCTCGTTCCGTTGGGTTTAACCGATGGATCCCATGGCTAGGTAGCTCAGTTGGTTAGAGCAGACGGCTCATACCCGTCAGGTCGGTGGTTCGAGTCCACTCCTAGCTATTTCTTTGAAAGGCGGTCGTCAATTCGGCCGCCTTTTTTTGTATAGTCCCGCTCACGGTCATTATTCTCCAATGAATACAGGCAATTGCATTCACAGATTATCCATGGCGATATGCGTTATCGCATGGTTATTGCTGTGCCCTGCCATTGCATCCGCTCAGTCATTCGGGCTCGGATTCGGACTCGGACTGCCTCTTATGGATTACATGACCGGTGAAACCGACCGCGAATACCGCATCACTCCGGAACCCGGCTATTATCCTGTATTAAAAACGCTCGAAAATGCCTATGGATCCGTCCATTTTAATGCCAGTCTGCTGCTCAATCTGGATCTCCCCGTCGATATCGAAATCCGCTTTGACATGACCCGCATGCGATGGCGAAAAAGCGTCATTACACACGTTTCCTGCACCCCGGTCGATGTCATTGATGGGAATTACAGCGATGTCGCGACGACCTATATCCCGCTCAAAGACGTCGAAGAATCGTGCCTTAACCGCAACACCTACGAGGCAGAAAGAGATATCTCCAAAGATGAGCGTTCGAGCCTCTGGTTCTTTCATATCTCAGGCGGCGCTCGCTATAATTTCCTTAAAACCGAAGACTGGCGCCTCTATGCAGGCGGACACCTTGGCCTGACACTTGCGACAACCATTGACAGCGATATCTGGTTCGGCGGCAATATCGATGCCATCGTCGGCTTTATGTACCGGCTCTCAGATCTCGTCTGGATAGAACTCGATGCAAAAATACTCTTCATGATTACCCAGGTTCCCCAGGACAGCCAAACTCGCATTAATCATGAAACCCAGACCGGAGGAAACATTTTCACATCTCTTATTCAACCGGACGCCTATGTCGATCTTCAACTCTCCATTCGATTTGACTTCAGCAATCTATGACTAGCATCCTGACAATTGGCAACTTTGACGGACTGCATCTTGGTCATCGGCAGCTCATATCGACCACCATCGATCTGGCAAAAAGCTGGGGAGCCAGATCTGTCGCTATCACGTTTACGCCTCACCCACATCAGTTTTTCAATCCATCTCCCCATTTCTTTATCCACCCCGAGAATATTAAGGAGCAAATTCTGGAATCACTTGGCTTGGATGAAGTCATTTACCTGCCATTCGAAAAGATCAGACTGCTCACGCCGGAAGCTTTTTTTCAGAATATCCTCATCCCCCTCGATCCTGCAGCCATCGTCCTCGGCAACAACTTTACGTTCGGTGCAAATAAATCAGGCAATATTTCCCTCTTGCGTCAAATGTGCGCCGCCAACGATATCGCCCTTCACTCCCTCATTATGGAACCCTGGCACAACGAACCCGTCAGTTCTTCACGCATTCGAACTGCCATACAAACCGGCCGCGTCGAAGACGCAGCTCAAATGCTCACCGCTCCCTACACACTCTATGGAAACGTTGAACATGGCGCATCCAGGGGCCATACACTCGGTTTTGCGACGGCCAACATCCACGTGCCCAACCAGGTCATGCCCAAAATCGGCGTCTATGCAACTCGGGTACAGATCAATTCTGCCCCGGAACTGCATCCGGCAGTCACTGCTGTGACCCAGACGCCGACATTCGGGACCATTAAAACCATCGTTGAAACCCATATATTTGATTTTACAGACGATATTTACGGGCAAAGCCTAAGCATCCGCTTTGAACATTTCATTCGCGATGAAATTCTGTTCCGATCACGCGATGAACTCGTCCAACAGCTCCGCAGCGACTGCGAAAAGGCCCGTTCTCTGCTGCACTGATTCAATCTCAGCACGCACCCATCAATGATGTCCCAAAGGCAGCAATTGAACTGCATTATTGATTTGTATAGGTTGTTGTTGCATCGCGGGCTATGTCGCCCATGGGCGACATACGCCCTGCGGGCGCGGCTATTTCGCTGCAAACGTGTCGCGACACGTCTCTGCAGCTCAATACACCGCGCCAATAGCTCCGCGAATGAAAAGTAACTCACAAGTTATCAGGTTATCTGTCCTTAATAACTTGTCGAATTATAATCCAGACATTATTCTTGCATAGCCAGTGACTGGTATTCCTGTCTTACACGTCACACGTGCCCATTGTCTTCAGGTAAAGCCATGAAATTCGTAGCAAAAACAATCTATTTCCAGGCATTCCTATCTGCTGCACTCCTGTTCACTGTCAACGCCTATGCCGACGATTGCCAGAATCTTGCCGGCAATGAAGACTGGAACAGAAATTTTGAAAATCTTCAGTACGAAATACAAACCGGCAATTACGATGCTGCTTTCCAATCCGCCAATGTACTCTTTGGCATATGCCCCAAATCCCCGGCATTAAACTACTATCTGGGCATCGCATTCAAAGATACCGGGGACGACGTCAAATCCACAATGTATTTCCAGAAAGCCAGTGAATATACTTCTGAATTCACAGTCACACCGGAAATGTCGCGTCAGATATGGTATGCACGCTACGAAGCAGAACATCCCGAATGCTCGACCTTTTCGATGGCAGCCCAAAAGCAAAAGGAAGCAGAACTCAACGCCCAGAACGACAGTCTCAAACTCGACATTGCAGCCCAGAATGCCAGACTGGATGCCGTCAATGAACTCAACAACACGCTGACTCAAAAAGACCAGGAAGCACTGCGCAAAAAATATGCAACCCTCATGTGGACGGGAACAGGCATCGGCATCCTCGGCATTGCAGGCACCATCACCGGCGCAGTACTCGTTACCCAAACCGACAAATATGAGGATGTCACAAAAAGCAATGCAACCAAACGAAAATACGATATTCGTCCAGGCTACATCTCCGGCTGGGTACTCATCGGAGCCGGAGCAAGCCTCGCCGTTGCCGGCGCAGTCATGGCAGGACTGGGCGGATATCAGTACACGCACTCCAACAACGATGTCGCATTTCATCTGAACATCGTCCCCAATGCCGCCGCGATGAGTCTCACATTCTAAGGGGAGTCCGTCATGTATAAAAACTCAATATACCTTACGATCGCCCTGTCCATCCTCATCGCCGCATGCGGCGATACGACGAGTTTTACGGTAGATGAAACAAAATACCGTCTGGATAAACATTGTCCCGATATTCAAATCAATGAGAAGGATTATTTTAAAAATCATAAAGGCGATCTGAAATACATTGCAAAAGAAGATTGCAATCCACAGAATCCCAATTGCATAATCGATAATAATAAACATAATTTCGAATATAATTTTGAAAACAACCTTTGCCCAACAGATTTTCCCAAATGCATTGCAAACACAGAGCCAAACAACCCCGGTTTTCACTGCGAAGCAGAAGCGAGGAAAGGGTGTGAGAAAGATGGGATAAATTATGAGCACAACGATTCAATATGCGAGAATGAAACGGTTCAAAAAGGAAAAGTCTCTACATGCAATAACGGAACTTGGGATACTGCGCAATGTGAAACCTCATGCAATCCAGAAGGAAATGGCTGCGGGGAGTGTGTGAATGATGAAGAAAAATATGTGAATGATGACAGTAATAATCAAAGTATTTGCAAACATGCAAAGTGCGTTAACGGCAGTTTTGATTTTGATCATGCAGCGGAGTGTACCGAACATGTTTCCTGCAAGCTTGAAAATGGAGAAAGAAAATGCGGTGAATGTATAAATGGAAAAGTTAGATGTGAAAACGATGACACCATTTCCAAGCTCATGACATGTGCTGATGGAGTCTGGAAACAAACGACATGTCCGGACAACACACGCTGTCACATTTTCGGTACAATTGCAGAATGCAACAGTTGCTCAAAAGAAAATCAATATAGATGCGACAATGATGAAAATAATAATTGTGTCATTAAAATTTGTAAAGATAATATTTGGCAGCCTACAGTAGAACTGTCACAATCAGGTAATTCGTGTTTACCAAACAAAACAGATTGTGGAGAATGCCACAACGATGATATCCGCTGTACAGAAAACAGTCAAAATATTGGCACAGAACAAAAATGTATAAATGGCCAATGGATTAACACAATGACATGTATGCTTGATGCCAATAAAACGACTAAGTGCAGGGACAGTCAATCCTGCGACAAATGCAGCAATGATGAGATTATATATATTAACAATCCTGACAATTTTATCTGCACCGCAATGATATGTAAAGACAATAGATGGCAGGAACTTAAACAATGTAATAAAAATGGTTCACAAGTCTCATGTGATTTTAGAATAACTGATTCAGAAATGCCATGTGGTGAATGCATTAATAATACTCGCCGATGTGATCCAGTCTCTGACACTCCACAAATATGTCAGGATGGAGCGTGGACTTCAGATGGAACTTGCCCAGACACAGTTTCATGCATTTCTGCCACAGGAACATGCGGAAAATGCAAAAACGGAGAAACAAAATATGAAAATACTCTTGATGAAGACTCAAATCTAATCTGTAGATTTCAAGTCTGTTCGGATGGTCAGTGGCAGGAAGTACATAGTGGTAATGAACAATTCAGTGAATATGTTTGTCCCGACAAAGTCTCCTGTATGCCTGAAGAAAATTCAGGTTTATTTAAATGTGGCGACTGTCTGAATAATACGCAAAAATGCACCAATGATGCGAACAACCATGGTACCGTCGAACATTGTATTGATGGTCGATGGATATTGCCCATTACATGCAATCAAAATGATGTCTACATTTCCTGTAATCAAAACAAATGCGGTGAATGTTTAATAGGTAATACAAAAATTGAAAATAATGCTGAAGGATTATGCAGAAAATTTATCTGCAATCAAAATGCGCAGTGGGAAGAAATACCAGATACATCATGCCAATACTCATGTTCAGATAAAACAGGTACCGATACGATTGCATGTGGCGAATGCATCAATGGCAAAAGCCAATGTATCAATGACAATAATAACAAAGGAACAATGGAGATTTGCTCAGACGGGAGCTGGAAACAACCCACATCATGCAACGGTGCTTCCTGTCAATATTCAAACGAAAATAGTGAGTGCGGCGTATGCAAAAATAATGATGATAGATATATTGAGAATAAGGATGGCGTATGCATACGTGAAGTATGTAAAGATGGTATTTGGGAACCAGACACACAAAATAACTCCCCCAAAGTTTCATGTAATTCAAAACTTGACGGTTTTGGTAATTGTTTAAATGGCACAACACACTGCGAAGATAAAACGTTAGTATCATGCGTAAAAGGAGAAGAAATAAAAGTTGATTGTCCCGATGCCTGCGAAAACAACAAATGTACCGACGCCACATGCAATGACAATTATAAAACAAAATGTGAGAATGGTTATATTTTTGAATGTAAAAATGACATCATTACAGTGAGCGCGTGTTCAAAATTCGCAAAATGTATGGATGATTCTGATAAATGCGCTGACTGCTTATCCAACATCTGCAATAATGATAAGAATGGCATTGGAGAGGAACAAAGATGCAACAAAGGTGTATTGTCCCCAAAAGAAACATGTAAAAATGTCTCATGCAACTTAAATGAATGCGGTGAATGTAAAAATGGTGCGAATAGATGTGAAACAAAGGATGGTCAAACCATCCAATATCTATGTAAAGATGGTGTCTGGAAGGAACAAATGAATTGTGGAATATTTTCCTGCAATGGTAATAAATGCGGCGAATGTAAAGAGAACGATAATCATTGTCAAATGGACGAGGATGCCAAAGCGTCCATCCAAACATGCCAAAAAGGACGCTGGTCGGATCCTGCATACTGCACATCTGACAACAAATATTTTTCATGTAAAAGTGAAACAGAATGCGGAACGTGTCTTAATGACAGCTATCAATGTATTTCATCAACAGAAGATCAATCCATCAATATTATTAATAAATGCAAAAATGGAGTCTGGGTTTACGATGAATCATGTGGAACTAACAGCTGCTCTATGAATGGCAGTACAATCACATGTGGCAAGTGTAAAGATGGCAGCGTAAAATTTGAAGATCAGATCGACGGTTCATGCCTTAAATATACCTGTAATAATGGACTTTGGTCTGAGGATTCTCGCTGCAGAAATAACTATTCATGCAAAAAAGAAAATGATCAGAATGTTTGCGGAGATTGTTTGAATTATACTTTTTCAAAAGATGGAATGAATGCTAAGCATTGTTTTAATGGAGAATGGGGCGATCATTATTGTGGCTGGGGACCAACACAAAAAGGTGAATATTACTTATGCTACCTAATATTTGGTTATTCCAGCTCTCCAATTAAATGTTATAATGAATTTGATTCTGGTAAGAACCAATACATTGGAAAAATCACAAAAAATAATCAGCCATGCAGTGACCCAGATGCCTCATGCCGGGTCACGGGACATAATGCATCAGAATGCGGTGAATGTCTGGACTATACAACTAGATGTGTAGATTCAAAACAACAACAAACCTGCGTCAATGGTACCTGGGCATTCCCGGAAACCTGTGAGAACGGTTGCGCTAACGATAAATGTAAATAGGGGCTGTGGGAGAATCTCTTTCTCTTGGAACAAAAGAAAGAGGGTCCCCCACCAACCAATCCACCAAATACATGAGAATTGAGCATGTCAGACAAAATATCCTGTCCAGTATGTCCTCATCATTGTTCATTGGCCGATAATCAGACAGGCATCTGCGGTGCACGCATTGCACGAAACGGCCAGGTCGTTCCTGTCGACGATGGCATTTTATCGGCCATTCACGTCGATCCCATCGAAAAAAAGCCGCTCAATCATTACCTCCCGGGGGCTGGGGCACTTTCACTGGGTTCCTTTGGATGCAATCTCAAATGCAAAGGCTGCCAGAATGATTCCATTTCGCAGGTACCCGTATGTCGGGCCAGAGGATTCAAGCTGACACCCGAGCAAATCATCTCCGAAGCCGGACATCATCACTGTCCGGTCATTGCCTACACCTACAATGAACCCATAATATGGGCTGAATTCGTACAGAAAACTGCGGCAGCAGCCCATGCACACGGCCTTAAAAACGTCATGGTGACGGCGGGTTACGTGGCGCCGGAATCCCGCGATTCACTTTTCGAACATATCGATGCAGCCAACGTCGATCTTAAGGGATTTACTGAAGATTTTTATCGGTCATGGGCGAATGCATCCCTAAAACCGGTACTTGAAACGCTCGAATATCTCCATCGAAAACCCGGTTTCTGGCTCGAAATCACGACGCTTCTGATTCCCGGCATTAACGATGATCCCGACTCGCTCAAAGCCGAATTCGACTGGATTGCCCAAAAGCTCGGCCCCGATGTGCCCGTTCACCTGAGTGCATTTCATCCGGCACATCGGGCAATGGATATCCCCAGAACGCCGGTCGAAACGATACTCATGGCTAAGGACCTCGCAGTTCAATCAGGGCTGCATTATATCTATCCCGGCAACGTTCCCGTACCGAGCGATACGCGCTGTCCTGGCTGCACCAATATTGTCATTCGCCGGTTTGGATTCCAGACCGAAATCAGTGGAATGCAAGAGGGAATTTGCTCACACTGCGGACAAAAGATAGCCGGCGTCTGGAATTAATCATAAAAATTCAATCAGAGCTTGTGGCTCGGATCAATGATTTAACTCCAGGATATTCCAAATAAAAAGCCCCGTTTCCGGGGCTTTTTATTCATGCATGATTGCAATCAATCATTATTTCTTGCAGACACCTGAATCGCATTTCATGCCGGCTTTGTTACAATCCGTGGCATCATGCCACTCATTGTTGATGCAAATCTGAACCATATTCTTCTTATTTTTACCACATTGTGTAGCAAAGTTCTTGCACGTTTCTTTAGCGCAGGCAGCTGATGTCATACCCATGTTTGTATTTTCAACGCAAATCTGAGCAGGTTTACTCTCTGCACATTTCTTGGAGACATTCCAACCAAGTTGCATTCCGCTCATACCACATTCCATCACATTGGTTCCTAAACATTTTGTAGCAGTTGGTAAGCACTCACCCTTTAAATCACGGCAGGAGGCTTGATTCCCCATTGCGCTGCAAATCTTTTGGCCGCCGCAATCTTCTTTGACTACGTATTGTCCATTGGTGCACGTCACAATCTTGTTGTCCAGACAGGATAACTCTCCATTTCGACAAATACGTTCCGTCGTGCACACATTGCCGAATGCTTCGCTGCAAATGCCATTCTTGCAGGCTTCAGCCTTTTCCATACCATCTTTGCAGACGAGGAGATTAGTGCCGTCGCATCGCGTACTGCCCTCAGTGCATGCACAATAGGCTCCGCTCTTCTCTTGTTTGCACTTACCGGCTTCGCAGGTCGTACCTTCTTTCCAGTAATTGTATCTGTTCTGAGCATTACCGACCTGTGTGCAAACCATGATCTTATCGCCGTCGCACTTGGACTCTCCGCCATTTGCTGTGCTGCAATCACAACCAGATTCTTGTTTGCATTTATCCTTGCCTCCGCATGCAGAGAGATTAGCCCAACGACCGTTATTGCAAATCATGTATGTGCCATCATCCGAACACTTTCTAGCATTATTTTTACATTTATCCATGCATGCCTTGGCTTCACTGTCGCAGTACTGATTGTCACTGCAATTCGATTCCTTCCACTGCTTGTCATTACCACAGGTATAAAGTCTGTCGGGTTGACCTAACAGCCCTGCTGCGCATCTCTTTTCGCCCGGTTTGCATTCACATTTACCATTGTTGCAGGTTTCGCCATCTGCACACGGACGATCTTCATACGCACCCGTCAATACATTACAACTCTGTCTTACACCATCAGCAGAACATCTGTCCGGATCATTCAGTCCACACCGTCCAGTACAAACATCCGTCTTCGAAGCGGAATCATCGCAAACCGGTTTCTGGTTGCCGCAGTTTGTGGTCTTTGTATCCCACGTGCCTTTCTCTGTACAGACGACATATGTTCCGGCCTGAGTATAAGAACCGGCAGTCTTGCACATCTTCTCATTCTTATCTTTATTTGCGTCATATTTGCATTCAGCCTTTGCGACGCATTCGCATTTGGCTTCATCCAATTCTTTGCCATCCTCGCACTTCGTCAGACCGCATACGCATTCGCATTTTGCTGCGTCGAGCTTCATATTTTTATTATCTTTATTGCAGTCTTCTTCTTTTTTCGTGCATTCGCCCGATTTTTCTACGCATTCGCACTTGGCTTCATCGAAATCCTTACCATCTTTTGCGCAGATTTCGGCGGATTTATCGCAGGCAGCAGCTTTTTCTGCGCACTGACCTTTATCGTCTTTTTCGAAGCCTTCGTTGCAGACGCAAACGCCATCTTTAAGAGTCGAATTCGGAACATCTTCGCAGTTCTCTTTAGGAGCAACGCACTCGCAAAGCTCACTATCGAATGCCTTGCCGTTATCAGCGGCGCAAATTTCGGCAGATTTATCGCAAGCAGCCTTTTCAACGCATTCGCACTTGGCTTCATCGAAATCCTTGTCTTCAGCAGCACAGCTCTCGACCGATTTATCGCAGGCTGCAGCTTTCTCTACACACTGGCCATCAGCATTCTTTTCATAACCATCGTTGCAGACGCAGACGCCATCGCCATTCAGTGTAGAATTCGGAACATCTTCGCAGTTATCTTTCTTTTCGACGCACTGGCAAAGTTCACTGTCGAATGCCTTGCCGTTATCGGCAGCGCAAATTTCGGCAGATTTATCGCAAGCAGCAGCCTTTTCAACGCATTCGCACTTGGCTACATCAAAATCCTTGTCTTCGGCTGCACAGCTCTCGACCGATTTATCGCATCCGGCTTGTTTCACCTCACATACGCCGTCCTTGCATTCCCTGTCATTGCCGCAGTCTTCCTGATCCCATTTATTATCATTGCAGACCATTGCGACATTGCCTTCGCATTTTTTCTCTCCAGCTTCACAGACTTTTGCATTCTCAGCGCAGGCATTGGTTGCTGCATCGCAGCTCTGGCCTGACGGACATGCTTCCGTGGCTCCCCATTTACCGTCAGCACCGCACTTTATGACGCCGGAATTGTCAGCACTGCATTTGACTGCACCGACTTCACAAGTATCCCCGTTTTCTTTCGCGACACAGGCATTGAAAACGCATTCCTGATCTGCACCGCAGGGCTGCGCAGTCACTTTGAAATCATTGCCGCACTTATTGAGCGTCGTGCTGTCCTTGCATTTGTCAACGACACATTCTGCACCCTCGGGGACTTTACACTGAGCTCCATTAGCCGTTTCCTCACATCCCTGGGGACAGTCGATGCTCGACCATGTAACGCCAATACAGCCCTTCAGGCTGTTGCCGTCACACATTGTCTGGCCTGGTGTACACGACAAAAGATTGCCGACTTCATCATCACAGCCAAATGAACATGCAGCCAGTCCGATACAAGCAAAAACCAATGAAAGCTTACGAATACTCATAATACTCCTCCAATTTGTCTGTTGCTGACAAAACGAAACAATCCGTTTAACTCAATACAGAACCTACATACTCTTGTACAACCTATAACAATAGACCAAATATAGCCTTACATGGCTATAGCTAACCGATTTTAGCTCTTTTTTTCATCAAATCAATAAACCGCACTAAAAAAACATCAAAATCAAAAAATCACCATTCACATCTGATTCTGCATTCCCATACGCAATAATGATCTCCCCAAACAATCCCAAATCATCCCGTATAGACGTTCTGTGAAACGTCTCTGCCAATCAACCTGACGCACCCAATATAATAACTATATGTATTTAACTGCAGTAAGAATCAATACATTGTAAAAATTACAAAAAATGATAAACATTGTATTCTCCGCTGACATCTCATGTCGTATCACCGGACATAATGCATCAGAAAGCGGTGAATGTCTGGAATTATACAACCAAATGTATCGATTCTAAACTACAGCAAAGCTGCGTCGATGGTACCTGAGCATTCCAGGAGACCTTTAAAACGGCTCGTAAACGATATATGTAAATATATATAAATAGATAGAACCCCGTAATCGATTCTCTTTTTATCGGCCATTCACATCGATTCCATCCCCTCTGGATAATGCCAAATAAAAAAGCCCCGTCTCCGGGGCTTTTCATTCATGAACGACTGCAATCAATTATTATTTCTTGCAGACACCTGCATCGCATTTCATGCCGGCAGCAGAGCAATCGGCGACATTTTGCCATTTGTTGCTGACACAGACCTGAACGTTCTTCTTGTCCTTATCACATCCGACTGCCAGGTCTTTGCATTCTTCACTAGCACAGTCAGCTGAAATGCGACCAGTATACTTATCGGTAGTCTCAACGCAAATCTGAGCAGGTTTGTTTGCCGAACATTTCTTAACGACTTTCCATTGTCCTTGCTGACATGACATCACATCGGTTCCAACACATATAGTATTGTGGTTATCGCATTTACCTATTTCCTGGCATGCAACGCCATTCCTGGTACTGCACATTTTCTTGTCACCACAATCATTCTTAAGCTCATACTGTCCATGGTTACAGGTGACAACCATATTACCCAAGCAGAAGTCTCCATTAGCCTGACAAATATTTGCAGCACATACGCCGCCATATTGTTCGCTGCAGTAGCTGCGATTCCCACAATCTTTACCGGCTTCTTCCTTACCATCTTTATTGCAGGCGATGGCTATATTCCCGTCACAACGGGATGTACCAGCCGTGCATGAACAATATGCCGCACCGTCCTTGACTTTGCACATACCCGCAGCGCAAGTCGCACCTTTCGCCCAATAGGTATACTGATTATGTTGTCCCTGTGTAGTACAGGTTAAGATGGTATCGCCATCGCATTTGGATTCAGCATCCTTGCCGGATTTACATACACATCCTGTAGAATCCGAGCACTTATCCTTGCCGCCGCAATCGGATATTGTACTCCACCTTGAATTATCACCGCACCGAGACAATACGCCAGAATCTGAACACTTTAAACTTCCTGACTTGCAATTATCGACACATTCCTTCGATTCAGCGTCACAATACTTGCCATTGCCGCAGCTTTTTCCCTCATCCCACTGTTTGTTATTGCCACAGGTGATAATTCTACCGCCGTGTTCACTGCATTTCTTTTCACCGGGTTTACATTCACATTTGCCGTTGTTGCAGGTTTCACCCGCACCGCATTTATGCTCTACATAAACGTGATCCGCACCCTGTCGCTCACAAACCTCTCTGGTGGTCTCATCGGCGCATCTGTCAGGATCTCCCTGATGACAGCCGGCAGTACACACCTCGGTTTTGGATGAATAATCATCACAATATTTGGTATTTCCAGCACATTCTCTAATCTCATTCCCCCAGGTACCTTTCTCAGTGCAAACGACATACGTACCACGCTGCCAAGCATTGCCTGATGATTTGCACATTTTTTCATTCTTTTTCTCATCTGCATTATATTTGCATTCAATCTTTGCGACGCATTCACATTTGGCTGCATCCAATTCTTTGCCATCCTCGCACTTCGTCAGACCGCAGACGCATTCGCATTTTTCTGCGTCGAGCTTCATGTTCTTGTTGTCTTTGCTGCACTCTGCATCGGTCTTCTTGCATTCGGCAGTTTTTTCTACGCATTCGCATTTGGCTTCATCAAAATCCTTACCATCTTTTGCGCAGATTTCGGCGGATTTATCGCAGGCAGCAGTTTTTTCTACGCACTGGCCTTTATCGTCTTTTTCGAAGCCCTCGTTGCAGACGCAAACACCATCTTTAAGTGTCGAATTCGGAACATCTTCGCAGTTCTCTTTAGGAGCAACGCACTCGCAAAGCTCGCTGTCGAATGCCTTGCCGTCATCGGCAGCGCAAATTTCGACCGATTTATCACAAGCAGCAGCCTTGTCAACGCATTCGCACTTGGCTTCATCGAAATCCTTGTCTTCAGCAGCACAGCTCTCGGCCGATTTATCGCAGGCTGCAGTTTTCTCTACACACTGGCCATCAGCATTCTTTTCATAACCATCATTGCAGACGCAGACGCCATCCGTAAGTGTCGAATTCGGAACATCTTCACAGTTCTCTTTAGGAGCAACGCACTCGCAAAGCTCACTGTCGAAAGCCTTGCCATCATCGGCAGCGCAAATCTCGGCAGATTTATCGCATGTCGGGGTCTTTTCAATGCATGCGCAGTTGGCTTCATCGAAATCCTTGCCTTCGGCGGCACAGCTATCGGCGGATTTATCGCACTCACCTGTTTTTTCCTCGCACACACCACCCTTGCATTCCTTGGTATCGCCGCAGTCTTCCTGATCCCAATTATTGTTATTGCAGACCATTGCGACATTGCCTTCGCATTTTTTCTCCCCAGCTTCACAGACTTTTGCATTCTCAGCGCAGGCATTGGTTGCAGTATCGCAGCTCTGGCCTGCCGGACATGCTTCCGTGGCTCCCCATTTACCGTCAGCACCGCATTTTATGACGCCGGAATTGTCAGCACTGCACTTCACTGCACCGGCTTCGCAAGTATCCCCGCCTTCTTTGGCAACACATGCATTGAAAACGCATTCCTGATCTGCACCGCAGGGCTGCACAGTCACTTTGAAGTCATTGCTGCACTTATTGAGCGTCGTGCTGTCCTTGCATTTGTCAACGACACATTCTGCACCATCGGGAACTTTACACTGAGCTCCGTTAGCCGTTTCCTCACATCCCTGGGGACAGTCGATGCTCGACCATGTAACGCCAATACACCCCTTCAGGCTGTTGCCGTCACACATCGTCTGGCCTGGTGTACACGACAAAAGATTGCCGACTTCATCATCACAGCCAAATGAACATGCAGCCAGTCCGATACAAGCAAAAACCAATGAAAGCTTCCGAATACTCATAATACTCCTCCAATTTGTCTTCTTGCTGACAAAAAGTAAAACAAATCTTTTGACTTCTGCATACATTAGCTGCAGAGCCGACACACTCTTATACAAACTTAAATTATTACCAAAAACCATAGCCTTACAAGACTACAGCTTATCTATTCTAGCTCTTTTTTTTATCAAATCAATAAATAGTACTGCGAAAACATCATCAGAATCAGAAACATCAACACTGCACACAGTTTTTTGCATCACCTGCATATGGATAAAAAAATACCAAATCACCTGCGATAAACAGGGCGTACCCCCACATCAAAGCATCGCCGCTCGCAAAAAAAACGCGCAAATGCGCGTTTTTCAAAAAACTTCTCCGAATACTCGGCCCCTCGAATAACCTCAACCTATCCGAGAATCCAGAAAGCCTTGCATTCTTTCTTAAATTGGGAGGCAGACTGCTTAAACCCGTTGGGGCGTTTGCTGTGTCCGGGATCATCCACATAGACAGTATCGCCGTTCGAGGCATATGGCGTAATAAAATGCCCCTCATCCGTCCAATAACCAGCCCCCATTCGCGCTACGCCATACTTGCCGGCCTGAAGTTGTTTGATCCCTTCTTTGGCCGAAACGGATTTGCACGAAAGCCCGTATTTATTGCAGACGTCTTTCACAAAACAGTCGCGCGTACCTCTGTCATAGGTCCTGTATTTGGTACCGAACTGAAGTGCCCACTGACCAAGCGTGTAGGGTGTGACGCCCTTGTCCACGAGGGAACAAATCACGCTCGCTACTGCCGTCGGACCGCATGCACTGCTCTTATAGGTCTGTGTCTTGTCCCCATGGCTGGAGTACATCTTCGGTCCCCAGGGACTCGAGTACTGTTTGTAATTCTTGGTATGTGGATTCAGTTTCTTGCCATCGCCCGCATTGACGGTCTTATTGCCGGTTTTGTTGCCGCCCGATGATGACGGTTTCGTTGTCGTCAAATAATCCGTACTGACCCACGCATAATCCGCTCCATACTTAATCTTGGCCCACTTGCCCGATGTCGTATAAACCGCGACCGACGAACCTCCATCGAGTTCCCCAATTTTCTTGCCATCCGGCGCGTTGCGCACGTTGAGCGAGGAAGCATTCACGTACATCGTCGTCGTCTTGGTGCTGCCCGAATTGCCTGAATTGCCTGAATTGCCTGAATTGCCCGAACTTCCCTTCGAGGCAGCCTTCGTGAATTCCTTACAAATCCATGCAGTTCCGCCATTATACGAAATCTTGAGCCAGCCGTCCTTCTCTGCGGTGTACGAAACGCGCTCGCCGTTACCCAGCGTTCCCAGACATTTGCTGTCTTTTTTGGCCTCTTTGCGGACGTTCAGCGAAGACGCCGTCACTTCGACCGTTCCGGAACATGCCTTCTCCGAACCACCGGACGTTCCTGCCGATGTCACATTGGTATACTCTTTCGAAATATAGCCCGTATTGCTCTCGTAATTGATCTGAAACCAACCCTGGCTCTCGCCGTAATAGTTAACTTTTTCACCATTATTGAGAGAACCGATTTTGTCATACTTTTTCCCGGCGCCATTGCGGACATTCAATCCGCCCTTTGCCTTGACTGTCGCAGTTCCAATGGGAGATGCCATGTCGTTTTTCCTTTATGCCAATGTTACTCTATCCACACTTCTTCACTGCGTTTTTATCTAACATTATCAATGCCGAATAGCAAATCATGATGAAAAAAAAATGACTTTCGGCCCCGATTCTCTTCGCTTAAAACACTGGCTGAATGCATCTCATTTCCGCTATAGTCGCAACGGCTTTTCTTTTGTTCCTGGGAACCGCCTATTTCCTGACGGAAATACGGCGGATTTCCGCTTCGCTATGGCCTGCGGCCATACGCTGCGCGCCCTTTTTACTAGCTGCTCTCCCACGCATTTCCATGGATTCCCAAACATCACACGCTCTCCAAAACCTGGACGCTTTCTTTGCTGAACATCCGCGTCTTGCTATTGGTTTTTCCGGTGGATGCGATTCGTCATTTCTCGTCGATGCTGCAGTGCGCGCAGGCGTCAACGTCAGTGTATATCTCGCACAATCCGCTTTTCAGCCCGCATTCGAATGCGAAGATGCCCGCGAACTCTGCAACAGATTCAACCTGGTTCTGCATATCATCCCTGTCGACGTTCTCTCCGACCCCCAAATCGCCGACAATCCCCCAAATCGCTGCTACCTGTGCAAAAAAGTCATTTTTTCCCAAATCATCGCACACGCCCGCAGCGATGGATTCGATACCGTCTGCGACGGTACGAATGCATCTGACGAAATCGAATCTCGTCCTGGATGGCGCGCACTCCAGGAACTCGGCGTCCTGAGTCCGCTCAGAATCTCGGGTTTGACCAAGATGCAGATTCGCAAAATCTCAGCAATGCGAGGACTTCCAACCGCTTATAAGCCGGCATACGCATGTCTGGCCACGCGCTTTGCCACGGGAACACACCTCACCGAACCGGATCTGCGCCGCATCGAATCTGCCGAAACCAGCCTGCGAAACCTCGGATTCACAGATTTCAGAATTCGGTGTTTTCATGGTGCCGCAAGACTCCAGTTCATTGAACCCGAACTTCAGCGCGCTGTATCTCTCCGAAATGATATCCGCTCATTGCTCACCGAATATTTCGACACCATTCTCATCGACACCCAAACACGATAGCAATCACGAGATTTTTTCGCAAAAATGTGCGGCTAAAACCTGAATTAAAAAAAATCGTACACACAAGTGAAACAAATGCATCCTCAATGGCATTACGTGGATGAAGGAATGGTTCCTTCCTGATTTTGGAGATGCATATGTATTCATCCGGTTTTGTCTGACAACAGCAGCCCAACATAATGTACGGACGACCGAGGGCCGGTTTGCAATGTCAACTTTTCCTGGACGCGGGACGTGACATTGAAGCGCTGTACATGCCAGGCACATCGGGATGCTTTTTTTTACAACGCCTAACGTTGGAAAGGGAGCAGTGTGCCAGGACCGTGCGTATTTTGGGTTTGGACGGCGAGTCGGCGGGTGGGAAGGGACCTGAGGTAACCCTTGGTTACCAGGAAGAATATCAAACCTACATTATACTACATGTGTGTATATCCAAAAGTAATCAATAGTTACCTGGAATAGTATTTTACGTTACATAATATAGTATTGGATGTATGCTAAAATCTGAATGACAGATAATAATTGTCAGCGTTCATTGCTATAAATGGCTCTGTTAAACGAGATTGGATAAAGGATGCCATTTTAAGACATGCGCATGTTAAATCCAATATTGCCGACTTAAGATTACCGATAATACCAAGACCCTATATTTGCAGTATTCATGGAAGTTTTAAATATGACATATGACAGACAATTATTGTTATGGACATGGTTAATGAGCATATCAAAAGAAACCTGTTAGAGGCTTCTGGCGAGTAGCCCACGGTTGGAGCGCAGCGACCACCGTGGGACAAAAGAAATGCACCAAAATCAATCCCCGTAGGGGATGCCCCGGGAAAAGAAAAATTGTATATTGTTGTCATTATCTATGGCCAGTACAATAATTGTCAGCGTTCATTGATATAAAATGACTCTGTTAAACAAGATTAGGTAAAGAATGCCATTTTAAGATACGCATCATGTTGAATCCGATATTGCCGATTTATGACTACCGATAAGCCCTTATATTTGCAGTATCCATGGAAGTTTATTTAAGTATGACATATGACAGATAATAATTGTCAGTGTTCTGTGCTATATAATACTCTGTTAAACAAGATTGGGTTTACGGAATTCGATTGTACGCTTGCACGCCTTCAGCGTTCTTTCGGCAGAGCGGCAGCGCCCCATGCTGCGCCAGAATAGAGAGGATGCCGTATAACAGCAAGTGAAACCAGGATAGACAATAGGAACTATAGAATTCCATATTTTCGATTGTCGATTGCCGATAAATCATGACCTTATATCTGCATTCTCCACGGTGATTAAACATAGCAAAAAAATAATCCATCCGACTGCAACAAATCCATCTCGACGGCATCATGTATATGACGGGAATCCCCCTGTCCCAGACAATAAGGAGACTCCATGACATACACCGTTGACTGCGACCACAGCACCAGACGTTCATTAGCCATTTTTCTTTGGAAACACCTTGATTCAAGCCATCCGGCCATCACCGAAATACTCGAACTACAAACGATTCAGGGCCTTGAGGAACGCTGGCGCGAACTACAGGAATTACATGCACTTCCATGCATTCAGTCCGCATGTTCGCAAGGAAAAGAAATTGAGTTCGAGTGTAAAGCGCGAAATAAGTCAATCCTGTGCCCCGGAGATCCTCTGTATCCCCCAAAACTTTACGACATGCACAGACCTCCGGTTCTGTGCGTCTGCGGCAATCCGGGCATTCTCAGATCATTGCAGATCGCCATTGTCGGAAGTCGCAAAACCATAGATGAGGCCAATAAAATCACGCCTATGATTGCCGACGATGTCATTTGCAGAGGTTTTATCATTACGAGCGGCGGTGCTCTGGGTATTGATGCACTTGCCCATCGCCAGGCAATCAAACGAAATCAGCCCACTATCGTCGTCAGCGCGACCGGCGTCGATAATATCTACCCCAAAGAAAACGCAGATATATTTGATTATGCCAAACAAAATGGAGCTATCGTCAGCCAGTACAATAAACCGCCGCAAAGACACAGTCCCAACTTTCCCCGACGCAATGATATCATTGCTGCACTCAGTCAGGCCACAATCATCATTCAAAGCAAAATCGGGGGAGGGGCTCTCTATACGGCAAAAGCCGCCAACCGCTTCAATCGCCCCGTTCTGGTTGCCGCAATGCCGGGATTTAACGATCTGACCGAAGGCGGCTGGCAGCTTGTCAAAACGCAAAAGGCAAAACTCATCAGTGATTTGCAGGATTTGAACGCTCTTACGCCACAAACCCAACAAACGATACATTTTGGTACATTTCAGGAGCACGTCATCCCCGCACAGAAACCCACATTAACACACAACAACACACAGCTGACACCAACAAAAAATGACATCATCGAACTGCTTGCAAAATCGCCGATGACGCGTGACCAAATCCGCACAAACACTCAATATCCGAATGATTTTGACGAAGCCGTTCTCGAACTGGAACTGGCTGGAATGATTCAATTTGTTGCAGGAAGGTATTGCAAGCCTTGAAACCTGTTCCAAATGTCCATATAAGGAACCCCCATTCCGGGCGCAAACATCTGCGTCTTTCTTTTTCTCTGGGAGTTAAAGCCGTTATGTTAAAAAGTAATAGACTATGGCTGGCCTTATGTGCACTCACTGCAATCCCGGTTGCTGCATGCAGTGATGACAGCAGTACCGATGCATGCAACAATACATGTGTTGCACCAATGGTCTGCAATGAAATACTGGCCGTCTGTGTTCCCTCTCAAATTGACGCATGCAATAACGCATGTATTGCGCCACAGGTCTGCAACCCAAACACAAAACTCTGTGAAAATCCGGCCCAGGTCGATGCATGCAATAACGCATGTATCGCCCCACAGGTTTGCAACCCAAACACAAAACTCTGCGAGAATCCGGCCCAGGTCGATGCATGCAATAACACGTGCATTGCCCCGCAGGTTTGCAATCCAGACACAAAACAATGTGAAACTCCGGCCCAGCCAGATGCATGCAATAACACGTGCATTGCCCCACAGGTTTGCAATCCAGACACAAAACAATGTGAAACTCCGGCCCAGCCAGACGCATGCAACAACGCATGCATTGCGCCGCAGGTTTGCAATCCAGACACAAAAAAATGTGAAGATCCGGATCAGCCAGACGCTTGCAACAACGCATGCATTGCGCCGCAGGTTTGCAATCCAGACACAAAAAAATGCGAAACTCCGGATCAACCCGATGCGTGCAATAACACATGCGTCGCACCACAGGTCTGCAATCCAGACACAAAAAAATGTGAAGATCCGGCTCAGCCAGATGCATGCAACAACGCATGCATTGCACCGCAGGTTTGCAATCCAGACACAAAAAAATGCGAAACCCCGGCTCAGCCAGATGCATGCAATAACGCATGCGTTGCCCCACAGGTTTGTAATCCCGATTCAAAAAAATGCGAGGACCCGGCCCAACCCGACGCATGCAACAACGCATGCATTGCACCGCAAAAATGCGATGAACAGAAGAAAGCATGCGTGGATTGTCTGTCGGCAGCAGATTGCACAGATAAACCCAATGGTTCATGCAATGACGGTGTCTGCTCGTACAAGGAAGAAAACAGCAAATGCAAGGATGGATGCAAAGCAAACGAAGCATGCAATGAAAATACCGGCAAATGCTTTATCATCACTTCCTGCAAGGGCGGCTTTGGAACATGCCAAAACGAAGGCGAACCCTGCACGTCGTCTACCGATGCGGTTTGCACAGCTGGTTATTGCGTCCACCCGGGATGCCTCGAAAAAACATGGGATCCCGAATATCAGGGCTGCAATCTGACCAAGGGCGAGCTCTTTTTGTGTGATGGAAGGTGCAACGCGGATAAGGATTGTCCGGAAGATCTGCCCTCGTGCGATACCAAAGCACACAAATGTGTAGCCGCATGTGAAGGCGACCCCGAAGACAACCTCATCCCGAACTGGTCATTCGAAGAGTGGGACAATACCCTCCCGGACAACTGGAGTCTCCACAATAATTACAATGCCACGGCATCGACCATGAAATCCGACGATGCCGCCATCTGCAACGCATCGGTCAAATTTATCAATCAATCCAAAGATAATGCTCGCCTCGAAAGCGACCCCATCATGATTCCCGAGGTCAATTACACGGCCAACAGCGATCCGTCGGTTCAGCTCGAATGCTCAATTCACTACAAGGGCACTGCCAAGCTCAACATCGGTTACAGAGCGCTCGATGAGGAAGGCAAAACCGTCAAAGAAAAAACGACGATCGTCGAAACCAACGTTTCTTCCGACAGTTGGAAAACAATCACCTTCCCGTCCGGCGAGTTCGGTGGCAAACTCAATCCGCCCATGAGTGCAAGCACATTCCAGGTCCTCATCGGCATCAGTGACACGACGGATAAAGGACTCCTGCTCGACGGCATGGAATGCGTCGTCACCGAAGGCATCTGCGAGGGAATCACCTGCAAGGAATGGGAAATCTGCAGCCTCAGTGGCAAAAATACCGGCAATGGATACGTCGGTGTCTGCAAACCACGCACGGGCTATTGCAGCGTCACCGAAGACAAACCGGAGCAGGGAACATGTGCAAACACTGAAATTTGTGACGAAACGACCCATACCTGCAAACGCGTCGACGGCAAATGCGATTCCCACAAGGACTGCACCGACGATGCCAAGCCCTATTGCAACAAATCGACACATGAATGCGGCGAAGGCAATGTCTGCGAAAATGCCAAGTGCTCCGAATGGCGTGAATGCACAACGGCCTCGCGCGGAACCTGCATCATGAAAGAAGGACGCTGTCAGACCTCGGCTGACTGTCCGGCAGACAAACCCGCATGCTACGGCAAGGAACACCGTTGTGTGGCCCCGGATTTCACGTATTCCGTCGCCAAACAAAAGGATTGCCACGTCAGCAAAGAATATTTCGATTACCTGAACAAGGACGAAAACGGCAACCTCAAATCAGACCTCGTCTGCCCCATCAACATCATTCCCAACGGCAGCTTCGAAGATTGGTACGTGCACAAATTCACAGAAAATTCGACGCCACACGACATGCCGACCTGGTGGCCCGCCCTCGATGATTACGACAATTACTTTACCGTCGCACCTTATAAATACATCACGAAGCTCAGCCTGGACGCCGTCCATCCTTACACGAAATCCGCCTACCACGGGCAAAAAGCCCTCCAGCTCGTCTATACCGGCCAGGGCGGCAACAACCGCTTCACATCATGGGGATTCACCGTGCCGAGCGGCCCATGGGACTGCTCGTACTGGGTGCGCGGCAAAGGCCACGTCAAAATCCACACCTACAGCAGCCTCGGCGATGCTCCCGCAACGAGCTACGTCTCCTACGACACGAATGAATGGCAGCGCGCAACATTCCAGCTTAATGAAAAACCTGCTTCAGCAGCTCGCCTCGTCATCTACGTGAGCCATACAGACGCATCCAAAGATCACATCCAGATCGACAATATCGTCTGCACAGCCAAGGGAAGCGTCATTTAATTCACTCTCTTTTTTATTTCGTTGGGCGCATCTAAGGACTGCGCCTTACGATGCGCCAAAAGCCCTATGCGCCATGCGCATACGGGCTTTTATTTTTGGGGATTGTTTTACACAAAACAAATGCCGCGTATCTGCGCAGCAGATAGCGGCATGGCCGGAGCGTATTGAGCCAGCGGCGAAATAGCCCGGCCCACGCAAAAACAAAACTCACACCTCTTTTTTCTGGCTCTCGAGCTGTTTCATAATTTCATCGAGTTTCTTTTCCATCGTGCAGAGCTGCGCCTTGACGTCATCGTTGTTGTCGCTGACCATCGCATCGACAAATATCGAGTTGATGAGCGACATCCCGATGATTCCGCCCATCAGCAGAAGCATGCAGAAATACAGCCGAACGACGTGAACCCAGATCGGACTGCCCATACCACTGGCCACGGCATCCGGAATTTCATACCAGCCCTCGATCGTAAAAAATCTGAACGTCGAATAAACCGAATCCATCGGCGTGCCGAAAAACTCGGGCGCAGCGTCGCGGAACATACAACATCCAAGCAATGCAACCGTCACAATCAGAATCAAAAAGCCAAGCATGATCCCGTAGGATTGCTTGAGGGCGAGTCGGAAATTGCTGATGATGGTGGCAAAATTCGGAAACAGACGAACGACACGGAAAAATTTGAATATTCGGAATATTCGCAAAACGAGCAGGAACGACAGATTCGCAAGTCCCACCGGCAAAAAGAACGTCACAATCGACGGCAGCGAAATCAGTACGAGAATTCCATCCATACAGTTCATGCCGGATTTCCAGTAGTTTCTAAATCCAAAATGGATATGCTTGACGATCATCTCAATCAAAAAGAAAAGCGTGCAGATCATATCGAGCAGATCGATGATATAAAAATCGACATTGCTCTCCTGCAAAAATATGACGATCGCATTGACAATCACGACAAAAACGATGATTCGGTCATTCAAAAAAATGCGACGAAACAAACTATTTTCAGACACGTTCAATCCTCTCGGTAGTTTCCGTAGCGCTTTGGGAGACAGCTCAAAATCGCGCCGTCAGTTTGAGAGGCTTATAACAAAATATGCAAAAACTTAATCGTTCAAAATGGGGATGTAATGCTCCGGCAAATCATTTATGAGAATGTCACGCCCCGCCGGGGCGTGTCTGATTTTCATCATGCATTAATCCATTAATCATCTGTACAGACGTGCGACCCACATGTCTCTGCAACATCCCCTGATTGCTAATTCCCCAACTTCCAACTTCCAACTCAAAAACATGACCATGAAATTCTCCAAATACGAAGCCGCCGGCAATGATTTCGTCGTCATCGATGCCAGAAAACAGCCGGAACTGCTCAGCAATTGCATCGCCGATGCCCGCCAAATCTGCGACCGGCATTACGGCATCGGTGCCGATGGCATACTTGTCATCTCGCAGTCCCTCGAAAATCCGCATGCCGATGATGTCGATGCCGCCATGCATGTCATCAATTCCGACGGTTCCATCGCAGCCATGTGCGGCAATGGCATTCGCTGCGTCGCAGATTATCTGTTCCGGGCTCCCGATGTTCCGCTGCGCATCGATACCCTCGGCGGTCTCCAAATCGTTCAATGCAAGAATCCCAATCTTCCCAGAGTCTTTCAGGTCAAAATGTCGAAAGCTCAGCTCACCGTGCCCTGCAGCCTCGATCAATCCGGCCATATCTGGCACGGTCAGTGCGTGGATGTCGGCAATCCCCACGCGGTTTTCGAAATTGAGGATTCGCCGTCGGATGCGCTTAAAACAGCCGGCGAATTTCTCTCCAATCACCCTTTTTTTCCGGATCGCTGCAATATCGAGTTCATCCGTCCCATAGCCCCTCAAACCCTCGAACTGACGGTTTATGAACGCGGGGCAGGCCCTACACTCGCCTGTGGTACCGGATGCGTCGCCGCGGCCGTTGCCTTTGCCAGCCACCACGATCTTTCCGATACGACCATCGAAATTCATGCCCCCGGCGGTATACTCCACGTCATCATTTCAGGACGGGATGTCCGCCTTCAGGGCCAGGCCAGGCGCGTCTTTGATGGAATTTGGGCCTGATTTTTTCGGGTTTTCCGGGCTATTGCATACGCCCGGAATTTGGCGCTATTGGCTGATGGCCAATACGCGCCAAACTGCATTTGGATTACAGCTTCAATCCGCTGAACAAATCGCCGAAAGGATCATTGTCATCCTTCTTCTCGTTCTCCGATCCGAAGTCATCAAAACCACTCATCAAATCGTTGTTCAGCGAAAGCCCGCTGCTGCTCGCCAATTCATTGGAATCGCCGGAGGACAAATCGCTCCCGTCTGAAAGCGCGCTCAGATCGAGGCTGTTGCCGCCGAACAAATCGTCCAGAGATTCCGAACGCAGAGGTTTGTCTTCATCATCGTGGCTCAAAAGACGATTGAAGAGATCATCCGTATCCGGTTGTTCTGAACTGCCAGCCGAATCCTCATTTTCGCTGTCCGCCGGTTCGGCATCATCGGATTCTCCGGCCGAGATGACACAGGGATCATCAAATACCATCTGCTCGGGCTCTTCGATCTGATCCGGTTCTGAAATTTCCTGATCCGGTTCTGAAATTTCTTCCTCCTCCGGCTCTTCGGCTGCCCGTTCCATTTCGGCACGCATTCTTTCTGCCTGCTTGCGTTGATCTGCGACGGCATTCATGATCGAAACCGGCATCAAATCCGCCATGGACATGGCTTTCTTTGGCTTTTCCGGTTCTTTCTTGATACCGGCAGCCTGGGCAATGGATGCCGGCATGAGGTCGGCCATCGAAAGCTTGCGCTGCGAAGATTCGGCTTTTTTGGCCTGCTGCTCACGCGCCATGGCCATGAGTTCCGCCATGGATGGAGAGGGCTTGCGCTCCTGCGGCTTGGCTTGACGATTTTGTGCAGCCATCGATCGAAGTTCTTCGACCTGTTTTTTGTCCGGTTCAACCGGCGTTTGATTCTGTTCACGCGACACAGGAGCATTCTTTGCCGAATTGCGTTCGGCAGCATTCATGCGCGAAAAATCGGGTACTTCGGCCTGAACACGGCATACCTGAGTCATCATGCGCATCTTGATGTTGCGCATCATCTTCTCGAACAGAGTGTACGCTTCGCGTTTGTATTCCTGTTTCGGATCCTTCTGCGCATAGCCTCGCAGGGAAATCGACTCGCGAAGACTCGTCATCGTCGTCAGATGAGCTCTCCAGAAATGATCGATCTCGCGCAGATAATAATTCTGCGCAAGCTCCATCAGCAGATCCTTGCCCGTCTGACCTTTGTAGGGACTGTCATTGCCCATGTTCTTTTTAAAAGCCGCGACGATCTTATCGAACTGCCCAACCTGCTTATGATAGTGCTTCTCAACTTCATCCCAGATCAGCTTGATTCGCGCATCGCGGTCACCACGGCCAATTCCCGATACATCGATATTTAACCGATAGCCAAGAATGCTGTCCAGCTGCCTGAGAATCCCGTCCATGTTCCAGTCTTCGTAAGCCAGTTCCGCCGGCATGAATTCATCTGCAAGACTGTAAACAATGGCTTCGAAAGCATCCAGAACTTCTTCTTCGAGCGAATCGCCCTTGAGGATGGAATTGCGCAGCTCATATACGGATTTTCTCTGCGAATTCATAACATCATCGTATTCGAGCAGGTTCTTTCGGATATCGAAGTTCCTGCCTTCCACGCGTTTCTGGGCGGTTTCGATCGAACGCGATACGATGCCTGCCTCGATGGGTACATCGGCCTGCTTGTCCATGCCGAACATCGCCATGCGGTTCTTGAGTTCCTCGCCGCCGAAGATTCTGAGCAAATCGTCATCGAGCGAAAGGAAGAAACGACTCGCTCCCGGATCGCCCTGACGACCGGCACGACCGCGAAGCTGATTGTCGATACGCCTGGATTCGTGTCTTTCCGTACCCAGAATAAAAAGTCCGCCCGCCGCCGTAACTTCGGCTTTTTCGGCTGCACACTGCTTCCGGTATTTCTCCAGGGCTTCCTGATATCCAGGGGCATCCTCGCTGCCGACTTCCTGTCTGGCCAGAAATTCCGGATTGCCGCCGAGCAGAATGTCCGTACCACGGCCTGCCATGTTCGTCGCAATCGTCACTGCACCCTTGCGGCCCGCCTGTGCAATAATTTCCGCTTCGCGCTTATGGTTCTTGGCATTAAGAACATTGTGTTCAATACCGAGTTTCGAAATTGCCTTGCTGAAAACCTCGCTCTTTTCGACACTGACAGTACCTACCAGAATGGGCTGTCCTTTTTCGTGACACTGGCGAATCTGTTCGGCAATCGCCGCAATCTTGGCTTTTTCATTAAAGTAAATGACGTCCTGATAATCCTTTCGGATGATCTTTTTGGCCGTCGGAATACAAACGACATCGAGCTTATAGATCTTCTTGAATTCCTCGGCTTCGGTATCCGCCGTACCCGTCATACCCGCAAGTTTTTCGTACATGCGGAAATAATTCTGGAACGTAATCGTCGCAAGCGTCTGGCTTTCGGCCTGGATTTCCACGCCTTCCTTCGCCTCGATGGCCTGATGAAGACCATCTGACCAGCGTCGTCCATGCATCATACGGCCCGTAAAATCATCGATAATGACGATCTTGCCGTTCTCGATTACGTAGTTCTGATCGAGCTTATAGAGCGTATGGGCCTGCAATGCCTTGTTCACATGGTGCAGATACTCAATGTATTTCGGATCGTAGATGTTGTCGATATTGAGATGCTTTTCGAGTTTCTCAATACCGCTTTCATTCAGAGATACGCTCTGGGCCTTCTCATCGACGGCATAGTCCTCGTCGCGTTTCAGGAAGGGAACGAGTTTGTTGATCTCCTTATAAAGATTCAAATCCTGTTCCATCTGCCCCGAAATGATGAGCGGCGTTCTTGCTTCATCGATCAGAATCGAGTCGACCTCGTCGACGATCGCATAATAATGGCCGCGCTGAACGTAATCCGAAAGCTGATACTTCATGTTATCGCGCAGATAATCGAACCCGAATTCATTGTTCGTACCATACGTGATATCGCAGTCATAGGATTTGCGGCGCTCCTCGTTGTCCATATCGGTCAGTATCTTGCCTACCGAAAGGCCAAGAAACTTATATATCTGCCCCATCCAGTCCGCATCTCGGCCGGCCAGATAATCGTTGACCGTAACCAGATGAGCTCCCTTGCCGGCCAGCGCATTCAGGTACATCGGCGAAGTCGCAACGAGCGTTTTACCTTCACCGGTCTTCATTTCGGAAATCATACCCCGATGAAGAACGATACCGCCGATAAGCTGCACATCGTAGTGCCGCATATTCAAAACACGCTTGCTCGCTTCGCGGACGGTCGCAAAAGCTTCCGGCAGAATGTCATCGAGACTCGCACCATTATCCAGCATTTCTTTAAATTTCGGCGTCTGAGCCTTCAGGTCTTCATCACTCAGTGCAGAAACCTGGGATTCCAAATCATTAATATTCGCAACTATCGGATAAAGCTTGCGCATCATGCGCTCATGGCTTGTGCCGAAGATCCGTTTAAATATTCCGCCAATAGACATAATTTCTCCCACATGATTGCTCCGCAAAACCAAATGGTTTGCAGGCATGATTTGAGGCCAAGCAGTTATATGCAAGCCCTTAATAATGTCAAAGGAACAAATCAAAAAAATTTCACACTGTCACCGAAAACAAAAGCCATAACTCCCTTCAACAATACGTATTCAATAAAAAAAGCAGGCTCTGTACTGCCAGAGTGTCGATAAGCTCCAAGCTCCAGGCTCCAGGCTCCAGGCTCTAAATTCAGGCCCTAAAAAGCAAAAAAGCCGTATGTGCCCAAAGGCACATAGGCTTTTTGAACGAACGTAGCCGGGCTATGCCCGGCAAGAGAGTTCCCCACAAAAAATCACCCCAGCTGCGCAAGCAAATCCCTCAATGTCTTTCCCAAAACGGGATGAATCCATCCGGGAGCGACATCACATGCAGGTTCGAGCACAAAACGGCGCTGATGCATGCGCGGATGTGGAAGTTCAAGATCGCCCGGATGTTCCGGCTTCAAAACACTGTCATTATATAACAGCAGATCGAGATCGATCGTGCGAGGACTGCATTCCGGCGCAGGCCGAACGCGCCCCAGCTGGCGTTCGGTTTCGAACAGACGCACCAGCAATGACTGCGGTTCCAGAAAAGTCCCGGCACGCATGACCGCATTCAGATATGCAGGAACCGGATCCGGAGGCACCGTCGCACCCGGCTTGTCATAGACAGGATCCGTCCGGTAAAGACGGCTCATCCGGACATCGACGAGTTCGCTCCTCAAAAGCAGGCGCGCCCTGAAAAAAGCGAGTTCGACATCGCCGAGATTGCCGCCAAGCGCAATGAGAACTTCGTTCACCTTAGTCCACCGAATAACTGAAATCGCGAATCACGGCCATGTGCTGCATCGAGGTGGCTCCGGAATCATTCCCCTGAACCGGCGGAACATCGCCGAGTTCATTTTTCTTCTTGTACACACGGGAATCGAAGACATGACCATTCGGATAGGTGTGACTGCCGATTCTGACCGGCACCTCATTGTGATCGAACGTCTTGTCGACGAACAGATGATCGAGCACTTTTGAGCGATTGGCATTCGTTGCAACATCGCCGTCCTGATCTTCGGGCAGGGCCACATCGACCTTAAAATAGTCATCCAATGATCCGTTGTCTTTGAAATTGCTGTTAAAATCGCCGCCGATCATCAGGAAATACTCGAGGTTCTTCGATTTGTCTTCTGCAATCTTCTTGCCCAGTGCTGACATCAGACTCGGCGCTTCCGATTTGTTGTCACTCGTATGCAGATGTACGCTGATGACCAGAAGTTCCTTTTTGCCGGGCAGATCGATGACGGCCCATTCCCAGTTGCGGTTGTTTGCCTTATTGGATTTCCAGTAACCCGAGTCGATGATCGGATATCTCGAAATAATGCCATTCGGTATCGAACCGCTCCCGCGATGAACGTAATAGCTCGAATCAAATGCCTCCGTAACGAGCTTGAGTGCATTCTCCAGGCTGTCGCTCTCCTTGTACCAGTTGAATTCCTGAATCATGACGATATCGGGCTTCATGGCTTTGAAGATTCGAACGCCATGTCCAAGATTGTAGGAAGAATTGTTGCCCGAAGTGATATTGGCCGCCATCGCACGGAAAGATACCGTGCTGTTTCCGTTATACAGAGATTTATTCACCTCGGTATCCACGGTCTTTACCTGAATCGGATTCACAGCGAGTCCGTCGTATCTGGGATCTGAACTCGCGACCTTAATCGCTATTTCATAATTCTGATCGCCGTCGGCCTCCCCATCGCGAAGGCCGTAAATATCGATACTCTGCGCCGAATTATAATTCGATTTCGTAAACGTATAGGATGTCGTTCCAAGACGTCCTTCTGTAGGATCCGAAACCGTCAGAGTCACGACGACACTGGATGTCGGCTCCTGAAGCGGACGAAACGTCAGCGTTCCACGACCGCCTTCATATACGCTGATTTCCTGCGCACTCAACGTAAACGAAACATCCCCCTGATCGACACACGATACCGACTCTCCGGAATACCGACACACTTTGCCGGTTCCACAGGATTCCGCAGCCTGAAGCTCGCCCGATGAACTGCACCGCTGAATCATATCTCCGCTGCATTTATCCTTGCACTCTGGCTTGGGCGGCTGCTCTGCTGCTTCACATGCGTTCTTCTCCATATTGCAGACGGGTGTCTCTGAAGGACAGGCGACTGTCGTCGTCGTCCAGCTATTCTTCGAAACATTGCACTGCTTGTAGTTCTTGTCATCCACGCAAAGAATCTGTCCGGATTTACAAGTTACCGGCATCGCAGACTTTTCGCAGACATTCTTCGTGGTATTGCATACCGGCACATCCTCCGGACACGATTCTGTCGTCGCAGACCAGGTCAGACTCATGGGGTCACAGGTCCTGTAATTCACATTATCCACACATTGAATCTGTCCAACGCTGCAGACTGAAACCTGTGATTCCTCACATTCATTGCTGCCGGAATTGCAAACCGGTTTGTCGGACGGACACGACGCCTGTACAGGTGACCAGCGATGCGTCGTGTCATCGCATACTACATAATGCGCACCGTCGACGCATTTCTTCTCACCATCCGAACATTCGGCAGCAGCTGCCCCACAGGCATTCGTCCCAAAATTGCATACCGGCGTCGCCGAAGGACAGGCAATCCGTTCTTCATCCCACACATGAGCCATCGGATCACACATCTGATAATGGCCTTCATCGACGCACCGAATCTGACTTGCTGCACATTCCTCACCCGCCACACTGCAGGCATTCCTTTCCATATTGCATACGGGTGTCGCCGAAGGACACGCCACCGCATTCAAATCCCAGGTTCCCGTCGCTGCATTGCATACCTGATAATGCGCATCATCGATGCATTTAATCTGGCCACTTGTACAATCCAATCCCGCAGGCGCAGCACATGCATTCCGCTGCCTATCGCATACCGGACGATCCGAAGGACACGACACCGCAGTGGGTATCCACTTGCGGCTTACAGCATCACAGGAAATAAAATTGCCTGAATCTATGCACTGAATTTCACCTGGCTGACACTGGAACCCCGGATCGACGCTCCCTTCATCTTTACAGACTACCGTGCGCTGGGCTGTAAGCTGATTGAATGACGAATCCGAACTTACTGAAACAAAATTCAATGTGATCGTATGATCACCATCCGAAATCCCATTATCCACACAATGAACGACGGCACTCATCGCATTGCTCAGATTTGGAATATAGGTCAGCAACGCAGTATCGACGGCAAGCCGCGATGGATCCCCACTCGACACGCTGACCTGAACGACGGCTTTCGACTGCTGAACACCCCCAACCATAAGGGTAAAGCTGCCTCCGTGCTTCGAAATCTCGACCACAGAGTCCGGCGTAATCTGCAAGCCCCCATCCACATCTGTTCCATCATTACATCCCCACAATGATGCACACGTTAATACCGCCAGACATGCATGAAATAAGCGTTTCATTCCAACACCCTCAGTACTGTCATTCAATTCATGAATAAGATTGATACATACCCCGATCTGTAACCGGGGAGGTGTATTTACCCAAACGTTCACAAGATTGCCAGTCAATAATGAGAATAATAATTGAACATTTGTACCACATGTAGGCCATACTCCCATACACTCGCACAAAAAAAAGGCACCTGATTCACAGGTGCCCAAATCACAAAACCATTCAACAACTGAACATTATTCTGCAAAGAGTTCTTTTAAATCCAGGCCTGCCGGATAACCATACGAAACGTAATTATCGACGCCATACGAAAACAGCCCAATCGGTGCCGAAGCCTCTATACTGTGGGGACCATCTTCGACGAGTACGTAGCAAGCCTTGTATTTGCCATCGCCAAATTTAAAGAACAAAGACTCATCCAGTTTCTTTCCGTCCAGAACGACGGATGCCGAAAGCGGAGCAACGACGGTAATGTAATCCTTTTCATATTTGCTGGGAGCGAGGAACCGGTAACTCGAACGATACTGCTCGACGGGAACGCCGATCAGATAGGCGGGATCACCGATTCCGGCCCAGTCGGGGGTCTGGGTCATCTTTTCGGGATCCAGCGGATCATTCTGTCCCGTCATGAACTGCCCGACCAAAATCGGCGAACTCGCCTCAATATTAAAGCTTTCGGTCGTCAGGATGTCGATCCACTGTCCCTCGTTGAGTATCATTTCCTTTTGAGGAAACACATTGGGCGTCGTCTTTACACGCGTATCATTCGTTCGCGATAAAATGCGCCACATATCGCGCTCTTTGCCGCGAGGCTTGAGTTTAACCGCATTGTACTTCTTGCCCCAGGCTCCGAGCGGATACTGCTGATGCTCAATATGATCGGCACAACAGGTAACGGGATCGGTTTCCGGAATGCTCGTCGCTTCATTGCCGGCAAAAACGGCAACCGTTTTATTCGCAGTGATGATGCTGCCCGTAACATCTTCCCCGATATCAGCAGTCTCGAGATTCAGAACGTCGTACTGATCGAGATAGAACGTCTGAATATCTCCCTTCTTCATCGCAAATATTTCGTGTTTGGACTTGTCCAGCCCACTCATGATCCTGCATGAGGATTCCACGATGACTTCGGTCTGTCCGGGCTGGGTTGCCACTATCGTCATAAAACTGTGCATGACGTCGTAATGCTGCTGCCGGCTCATCACCATATAACGCCGCCCCAATGCCGTCGTCGGAAACAGCAGGGATGCATCGTTCGAATATACCTCCACGTTATCCAGCGGATTGAACTGAGCCGCAGTAATCGGCAGATCGGACTTAATATAATAAGCCGTATCCGAAATATTTGTCCCATTCACGCTGTAGGCCCGCTTGCACGTAATCCCGCCGTCATAGCAATGATTCGGCAAAAATGCGGTCTTCAGCGCATTCGGTGGAATTTCGAAAGAAAGGACTTCGACAATCTTGCCGGATTCCTTTTGATATATCTTAACCTTGGCCGTCAGTGTCGAGTGGGTATTGCTCAAAACGACAGCAAAAGCCTGACCTGCAGCATCATAAACGCCGGCATCGATCGCGTTGTCCAGATCGACAGCCCAATACTCGCAGCCGATGTAGCTGGCATCCTTCGAATTCTTCTCACAAATGGGTATGCAGGCGCCTTCCTCACAAATCGTCTTTTCGGCAATCTCCGAGCATTTCTTCTGAACTGAAAAAGAAGTTCCTGCTTCATTGCAAAGCAGGATATTCTCTTCATCCAGACACTTTCCGGCCCCTTCGAGACAAAGGCGCGGCTTGCATTCCCCATCCAGACACGTCTCTCCCAGGGGACAGTCAAAATCCCCGGTTCCGGTCCCAAGTGAATTGCATCCGTGGTACTTCCCGTTCTCGAGACACGATTCTATCTTATTGGCTTCGCAGATGATCGGACCGCACTTCCCGTCAAAACAGAACTCATTGGTCGCACAATATTCCCGAACGCGCTCGCCGTTGACACAATGCAGAATTTCCGTTTTCGAAAGGCATACATCATCCTTCGGATCACACTTCGTAACGACGACCTGCCCCTGCTTATTGGGATCTTTCGGATCCTGCTTTCCGGAATCATCATCCGATCCTTCGGAACATCCCCATCCGCCGCCAATACATGCCGCCAATATAATTAATGCAATTCGATGTTTCACTGCCATGCCTCATAAAACAACAGACCAATAACCATCATTACATATCAATTTTAACAGTCTAATGAAAGATCCGCTAGCCAACAAAACGGTACCCAAGTCCATGAACCGTCTCGAGACGTACTGGTTTTGCCGGATTCTCCTCAATTTGCCCGCGAATTTGCAAAACAAAATTGTCTATCGTGCGCGGAGTACCTTCATACCCATCCTGCCAGATGCGTTCGATAAGCCCATCCCGCGAAAAGGTATGATTCGGGTGCTGAGCAAAAAAAATAAACAGCTCCATTGCCTTCGGCGTCAGCTTAATCGGATGCCCATCGCGAAGCACTGTCTTTTCCGCCGGAACAACCGTCAAATCCCCAAATACCAGCGGTTCATCTTCCGCATTCCTGCGCTGGCGAATGCGGCGCATGGCCGATTCCACGCGCGCAAGAAACTCCCTCAGGCTAAACGGTTTGCTCACGTAATCATCTGCCCCCAGACACAGCCCCTCTACCTTGTCGCTCTCTGAAGTCCGGGCCGAAAGAATAATCACGTGGACATCGTTCCCGGCCTCCCGAAGTTCCTGCAGAATCTCAAACCCGCTCTTTCCCGGAAGCATCACATCCAATACCAGAAGATCGGGTTCAAACTCATTCACCATGGGCAGAACTGCCTGCCCGTGTGACGCATGCCGAACCTCATACCCCTCATACCCAAGGTTATAGATCAACCCACGGGCAATGGCCGCATCATCCTCTGCGACAAGAATCCGTTCTTTCGTCTTCACCGAATCATCCTCAAAATCACGTCTTTACACGCTTGAACAGCAGCCCCACAAACCGCTTCGCATAACAAGCTGGAAGCTGCGCATTCGACGCCAGCCCGTAATGCGCTTTCATGTAGTTTGCCGACGGAAACGCCGAATGAAAACATGCCTTCGGCGTATCGAACAGCATCGCACAAAATGCCAGATACCGAACCCTCGAAAATTTATGCGCCAGCGGATGGAACAATCCCGCCTTCTCAATGCATTTAAAGATAAAATCGCGCTGCAGTCTGGGCGGTTCAAGCGCATCGATAACCTCTTCGGGAATCGGCGTCCCGAACAGATCCGCCGGAATGGCCAGCGAAAAGAACACCGACACCCCAACGTTCATCCGTTTGACGCGACACACAAACGCATCCCAGTCCAGCTTCGGATACGCCCGCACGATGCGATCGACATCCGTATGCAGACGCAGACCCGGCGCACGCACATACGAATGCTTCGCCGTATGAAGCGACACCTGAAGCAGATTCGAAACCGGGTCCTGAAGCAATATATTGCTGCCCTTGATCGGCATCGCTGTTTCAAACAAATCATCCGCCTTCGGCTCGACTTCCGGCGCAATCCAGCGTCCCGCTATCGGACGCCACTGCAGTTCGAGCCACAGCGTGTCATCCGCAAGCTCTTTCTTGTATTCCGTCCCGCCGCTCAGCAGCCCTTCCTTGACACCCTCTTTTTCAATCGTGTTCTCGGCCCTGAATCCAAGCGAAAATCCCTGCGACATCACAACTTCATGCGCCGCCTCAAAATCCGATTTCTTCACCAGAACATCAAAATCCCCCATCGGACACTCTTCCGGATAGGGATATATCCCGCGCGCAATCCCCGCATTTTTCAAGGCAATCAGGGGAATCCCCTTCTGCTTCAGCGCATCCGCAAGCGCATCCAGCGCCTCAAAACGCTGGTTCAAACGGTATTTCCAGTCATCCAGGGCATAATCCCACTGCGGACTCGACTTGCTCAGCGCCTGAAGACGTGCCGCCACAATCGACGCACACTCGTGTTCCTCAGCAAACAAATAAAGGCGACGCTCCTGACACTGCTTGTACAGAGAATCGATCGCCTCCAGATCCGCCGCATCCCGCGACACCAGACACGCCGCGATCAGCTTTTCGTACGGCGTTTTTACGAGCTTCTGCGAAATCTTTAATTCCTTGTATGACATCTTTTCTTCTTTTTAGTGTCGCTCGCTTTGTCCCGCGCTCTAAGCGCGGACCTACAGCTCGCTGCCGCCGCTATTTCATACGCGGCGGCTTCTTTTTTTTAATTATGGCTTCAATTCCCCGATTTTCTGACCGGGATCAAAATTCTTCGGCAACGCCTTATCATAAAGCCAGCGATACCGCCACAGTGTCGTACCAACGCGCTTCGCATAATGGCGAGCTTCCTTGAACGGAATCTTTTCAACATACAAATCGACATCCGTTTCCGCGAACCGCGTCATCCATTTGCCCACATTCCCCTGGCCAGCATTGTATCCCGGCAATACGAGCATCGGATGCGGCGCCAGTATTTTGTTGAGCTTCGCAATATAGGACGATCCAATCGGTATCGCGATCTCCGGCTTGAACAGATCAGAGGCACTCGGTTTCGAAAGCCCGATTTCAGCCGCACTCGACTGCGCCGTCGGAAGCATCAGCTGCATCAGGCCGCGCGCATTCGCCCACGACTCTGCCTTCGGATTGTAATAGCTCTCCTCGCGCATGATCGCATATGTCGTATAATAAAGCGTACTCTCCGGATCAGCAGCACTGCTCACGATCTTTGACCACGGCTTCGGATACGCCAGAAGCCACGGCGCATAACTGTGATAAATGAGATCCTGCTGCGGATTCAAAAGCCCCGCCGCAAGGCGCGCACTGTCCGAATACTGGCCATTCTTCTGCAGCAATATCGCCTTCGCAAGGCGCGCTTCGTACGTCACGCGCTGATCACTGCTCGCCAATAACGGTTCCAGTTCATCCAGTGCATCGCGATACAAACCAATCTGTGCAAGCGTCCGCGCCGCCAAAAATGAATTCTCATTCTCTACGACCTGAAAACAATAATCCATCGCCTGATCCGGCTCAAACGTTCCCGTCCGGTAAGTCTCAAGCCAGGTCTTCGCCTGCACTTCATCCAGCACTTCAAGGCGCCCCAGCGAAAGCATCGCATAATACGACAGCGGATACTCATCGAGCGTCTTCAGATAGTTCTGAATCGCCGCCTGACGGTTCGAAAGCTTCTCATAGGCCCTGCCCTGAAAATACTTCAGACGCCCCTGCGAATAAAGATCCGATTCCCCCGCATGCTCCAGGTTCGAATCCACAAACTCAACCGCTTCCTGATAAAGCCCGCGCTCATAAAGATCCGACAAAAGCATCCAGTACGCATCCATAGCCATATCGCCATCCGGATACTTCGATATCTGTTCGCGAAGCTTCTCTCGCGCTTCGTCCTGCTTGTTCTGACCCGATAGTATCTGCGCCTGATAATGATACGCATCATCCGCATACGAATGATCCGGATACTTGTCCACGATCTCCTGATACCATGCAATCGCCTGCGTGTTCTCACCCGCATTCCAGGCCGCTTTGGCAGCAGAATACAATATCTTTACATGCAAATCCGTCTTCTCACACGTCTCAAGCCCCTCCCGGAAAAATGGGAGCGACTTGGAATGTGCACGCAGCTTAACGTGACTCCGCGCGATATTGTACAAATCTTCGCAGATTCTCGGAATATCGCTGCGCTTGCGGTCATCCTTCAAAAGCTTCGAGTACGCCGAAATCGCCTGCTCCGAACGATGCGCATTGAAGTGTCCGAGCGCAATATCCCGCGCCGATTTCGAGGTATCGGTCTTCTGCGTCGCGCGCGGAAACGTGAATCCCGACGGCCATTTGTCCTTTTGCGCCATGATCGCTTCCGAAGCCATTTGCCCTTGCGCAGAGTTAGGATCTATCTCGTATATCCTGCGATACGTTTCCAACGCAGCCTTGAGCTGCGATGTCTCGGACTGTGCCCGCGCCCGCGCTTCGAGCGCCTCCAGGCGAATCGCCTTGGGATAATTCTCGATTTGATCAAATTCGAGCGCCGCCGCTTCGTATTTGCCAAGATTCGTCAGCGCAATCCCGCGATATGTCCGATAATCCGCTTCAGTAAGCAGCGACTCCGTAAACTCCACGACATCCGACCAGGACTTCGCCTGATACCCGAGCTTCGTTCCAAATATCGCTGATGAACGCTGCAGCGGTGCACTCAGACCAAATGCCTGCTTCATCAGACGTGTCGCTGCCGGAGCATGTTCTTCCCCTTGTTTTTGTTCGGATAAAGCCGCCATAAAATAGAGCTTCTGGCGTTCAAACGCAGCCTGCGAAGCATCCCCCGCGAGCTTTTCAAACTGAGACGATGCTTCCGGATACCGGCCGCTGCGGTACAATTCCCACGCCTGCATCGCATCCGCATTCGAAAACAATGCTTCCGTCGTAATCAGACGCCTGCACTGACCGGAATCCCCCAAAACACCATCCGGCCGCTCCGTATCATGATATGTGACGACCTCAACCGGTGCCTGCTCCGGGCTCCCATCATTCACTGAAACACGAACAATCTCGCGCTGAACGGGATTGTCCGTAACTACTGGCGCTGCGCAGCCAAATAATAACAAAATTCCCAGCACCGGGATCCATTTTATGGGCTTCATATATCAACATCCATGTCGCTAGAGGCTGCATCCTGCAGCAATCCGTATTTATAACAGGATACCATGAATTGGTATTTTATAATGTTATAAAACAAACTTTTTCTCAGATCCCCAAAATAATGACCAAATCACCAGAAAATGAAATCGATCAGATACGGAATCAGTATCGGCAGTACACCCCACAGACAAAATAATAAACCGCAGATCAGCCCCGTCAGTACCGGCGCATGCTCCGGCTTTAGCTTCAGATAGGGAAGCATTCCTGCCCCAAGCACAACAAAGGCCCACGGCATCGCAAGCAAATCGCAAATCGTTCCAAGATACGGCACCGGAATGATGCTCACAATTCCTACAAACAATATCGGCGTTATCCCATACCCCACAAAGCGAACCGCCTTGTCATAACGAAATCCACGTCCCGTCAGCGGAACTATCAGCAACGCAAGCCCCCACACGAGCAGAATAATCAAAAGCGCCTGCGTTCCCGCCTGAACCAGTACCTGAGAAATCTCCTGATCGCTCTTGAACAGACCGCTCAATATGATTGCCGCTGTACGCAATACGATGAGCACCAGCAAATGCGGACAATGAACCTGAACGAGCGTCGCAGGATGCTCCGCCTGACCACGCCAGAACAATGACGGACGCGACAATATCAAACCGAGATCCAGAATAAATCTCGCAAACGGAGTACGCGCTGCATACGTCAGACTCTTTCGCGTTTCTGCCGAATACCCCGAAGTCTCCGTCTTGTCGTACTGCGCATAATGCTGAACATTTACCTCATAACGTGCATTCTCAGTCTTCGGAACATCCGCCCTTCCTTCGGAATGATCAGAAACTGGCAGCTGCAAATCATCGTGCATCAATACAACTCCTCAGACAAATACAAAAAAAGCGCCGTTTTCCGACGCTCCCTTTTTTACCACGCTGATTTAAAATGTCAGTCCCATTTCCAGACTGCCCGGTCCAATCTCCCATGACAGCGCAACCGAGTCCGGCTCATGCGAATAAAAATACCCGCCAATCCCTGCCATCAGCGCTCCGGCTGCAGTCATGCCAATGCCGAGTCCAACCAGCGTCCAGGCAGGCCGATACGCTCCGTGCAATTCGACATATTTTGTTTTCTTGCAGAGTGAATCATCACATTTGACCTTATTAACAGGATCTATACTCCCCAGCAGCGCACCTCCGGTAATTCCCAAAACGAGACCAGCTGCACCGACACCAACTCCCGTCCACAGGATCGTCTTGAAACGAGCGCGCTCCTGCTCACGCTGTTGCTGACTGTATTCTGTCGCCTGCTTGCTCGCATCCAGCTCTGCGTTCAATTCCTGAATGCGCTGCTTGTTGGCTTCGTTCTCCCCCTTGACTGTATCCAACTCGGAACGATTGCACAGAATATCCTTCTTCTCAAGCTCATAGCGGCCATACCAGATCTTTTGAAGCATCTCATCCGGTACGTTGAACTCTTTCGAATTCTCTGCTGCAATCCGATAATACTTCAATGCATTGGTATCTTCCCCCAGCTCACGATACGTCGTCGCTATCGACAAATTCAGAACCGCTGACCGCGCACAGATATTCTGAAGCTCCTGTGTCTTGGCAAGAGCCAGCTTGTAATCCTTCGCCGTAAATGCAGAACTGAACTCAGAAAATAGCCGCCACCAGTCTTCATTCGCATCCAGTGAATAACACGGATCATCCTGTGCAAAAGCAGTCGCCGAAAACAGCGATAAGGCAATCCCCAAAATGACGGCAGCCAGGTGAATTCTTAATATTCTCATACATCCATCCATAAGGAATAAGACAATAACCCATCTCCAGTCTACGCTGACACTATAAAAAAGCAACTATTTTAAATACATAACACCTTATTTGCCTCATGATACATTCCACATACAAATGCTACCAAATTCACGCTCCTCTTTACGCCATTCGACTGATGTGACGCCCCGATGGGGCGTGATTGCTCTTTATTATGCATTAACCCATTAATCACCTGTACAGACGTGCGGTCCGAACGTCTCTACCCATTATGCATTACGAATTACGCATTACGAATTACGAATTACGCATTTTTATGATATAAAATCCCCCACTCACATCGCGGCTGCGTGCCGCATTTCATGATTTCAGCATCGAGGAAGGAACTATGGAACGACCAAACGCATGGAAAAAGTACAGTGACGATGAAAAAAAAGCCGTATTCACTTTCGCCGAAGAATACAAAGCCTTTCTCTCCAAATGCAAAACCGAACGCGAATGTGTCGCCGAATTAAAAAAAATCGCCATCTCCGCCGGATTCCAGAACATCCATGAAATCATCGCCAGAGGCATAAAACTCAAACCGGGTGATCGCGTCTTCGCCGACAATATGGGCAAAAACCTCGCCCTATTCATCATCGGATCCGAGCCCATCGAAAATGGCATGAACATCCTCGGCGCACACATCGATTCCCCTCGCATCGATCTAAAACAGAATCCGCTCTATGAAGATACCGAAATGGCTCTGCTCGACACCCATTACTACGGCGGAATCAAAAAATACCAATGGGTCACGCTGCCGCTCGCACTTCATGGCATCGTATCCCAAAAAGACGGCACAAATGTCTCCATCAATATCGGCGAAAATCCCAACGATCCCGTCTTCGGTATCAGCGACCTCCTCATACATCTCTCCGCTGAACAGCTCGAAAAAAAGGCCTCCAAAGTCATCGAGGGCGAGGATCTCAATGTGCTCATCGGAAACATGCCGTTGGTAAGTCGTGAGGATGAATCCGATAAATCCAAAGAAATCAAGGATGCCGTCAAACAAAATATACTCGCCATTCTGAAGGAACAATACCACATCGAAGAAGAAGACTTCCTCTCTGCCGAAATCGAAGTCGTTCCCGCCGGCCCCGCACGCGATTACGGACTCGATCGAAGCATGATCATGGGTTACGGACACGACGACAGGTCATGCGCATACCCTTCGTTCGCCGCAATGCTCGAAATTCATAACCCACAAATGACAAGCGTCTGCCTGCTCACCGACAAGGAAGAGGTCGGAAGCATCGGCGCAACCGGCATGAAATCCCGCTTCTTCGAAAATATCGTCGCCGATATCATGAATGCATGCGGCAATTACTCCGAGCTAAAACTGCGCCACGCCCTCCAGAACTCCTGCGCCCTCTCCAGCGATGTCAGCGCCGCGTTCGATCCCAATTACCCCAGCGTCACCGAACGCAAAAATGCCGCCTACTTCGGACACGGTCTCGTGTTCAACAAATATACGGGTTCCCGCGGAAAATCCGGTTCAAGCGACTGCAGCGCAGAGTTTATCGCAATCATCCGAAGAGTAATGGATGATAATAATATATGTTTTCAGACGGCTGAGCTCGGCAAAGTCGACGCCGGCGGCGGCGGAACCATCGCATATATGCTCGCCAACTATAATATGAATGTCATCGACAGCGGTATCGCCGTTCTCAATATGCATGCCCCCTGGGAAATCATCAGCAAAGCCGATCTCTACGAAGCCAAAAAAGGATACATCGCTTTTCTGCTCAATGCCTGATGATGTAAACGGTCTTTTGCCGCCTCGCTTTTTTCGGGCCGCAGGCCCTCAATACGCTCCGGCCTTCGGGCTATGGTGCAAACGCACCATACGCCCTCGGGTGCGCGCCTATGGCTGCCGCCATACGCCGCGCACTGCCTCCTGTTATTTCATAGCCCCCCATCCCAAACATCATAGTGAGGTTATTGAGTCTCGATATGAGCGCAATGATTCCGAATACGGATGTGAGTGTTCATCTCCATATCTGCGCCGCCATGGACGGCGACGAGAGGCGAGGGAGGCATGTCCAGGGATGGACATTCGACCCGCAATTGCGATAGCAAATGAAGCGTGCGGGGGTTGTAGGGGGTGTTCACAATCGAACACCCCCTGCCGCGTAAGCGTAAAAAAACAAGCAACCGCGCTGCAAGGCGCGAATAATACTTGCTGCATTCAGAGGTAAAGCTTTTAAGCTGAATAATTACATTAATATATAGAACCGGAATTCCAATGACGATTCAACAGGACATAAAAAACTATACGCCATTCAATGAACAGGAAACCTGCGACAAACAAATCATCCTCGATTTTATCGCACACCATCCCGACGCTTTCCTGCGATCCAATCCAATCGCACACGTCACCGCATCATCCTGGATCGTCAATCACAGGCACGACAAAGTCCTGATGGTTTATCATAATATATATCACTCCTGGTCGTGGACCGGCGGACACGCCGACGGAAATCAGAATCTCCTCGAAGTTGCCATCCGCGAATGCCGGGAAGAAACCGGCATTCAAAACGTCCGGCCAATATCCGAAAATATCTGTTCCCTCGAAGTCCTCAGCGTCGATGGCCACGAAAAGAATGGCAAATACGTTTCAACGCACCTTCACCTCAATGTTACCTATCTCCTCGAAGCCGACGAAAATGATCCCCTGATAATCCGCGAAACAGAAAACAGCGGCGTACGTTGGTTCTTGCTGCAGGAAGCCCTGGACGCTTCCACCGAACCATGGTTCGTCCGGAGAATCTACAAAAAACTTAACGAAAAGCTCAGCCAGTTCCCGGTCAACCCATCAACCGGTTCCAGGCATTCCCGAACTACCGGCAAAAATCATTCAGATCCCGCAAACGGGCAGTATCTTCGCCCCTTCGTCAAATGGGCCGGCGGAAAATCACAGCTCCTCCCCCGCCTCATCGAACGCATGCCCGCAGATTATCATCGCTACTTTGAACCTTTCATCGGCGGCGGAGCGCTGTTCCTCGCTCAAAATCCAAAAAATGCCGTCATCAACGACATCAATCCGCAGCTCATCAATATCTATACACAGCTCAAAAGCGATCCCAAAGCCGTCATCTCCGTCATACAGAATCTCGACGCTTCGCCATGCAATAAAGAACACTACCTGCAAATCCGGGAACAATATAATGTTAAAATTGCAGAACAATCCTTCGATGCCGAAACTGCCGGACTCATGATCTGGATCAACAAGCACTGTTTCAACGGATTATACCGCGTCAATGCAAAGGGGATGTTTAACGTTCCCTACAACAACCACACCGGGGCAACCCCGATGAACACCGACAACCTCCTCCGCATCGGAGAATATCTGCAGACCGCAGATGTCACTTTCCTGCACGAAGATTTCGAAACTGCATGCGAGAACGTGCAGCCCGGTGATTTCGTCTATTTCGACTCCCCCTACATCCCATTGACTCAAACCGCCAACTTCACGGATTACGACAAATCCGGCTTCACATCCCATGATCATCAGAGACTCGCCGATCTGTTCCGAAAACTCGATCAAAAAGGCGCCATGATCATGCTCAGCAATCACGATGTTCCGCAGATATATGACCTCTACAGCGGGTACAATATCGAAACATTCGATGTCAGGCGAATGATCAACTGTGATGCCTCCAAACGCACCGGTTCAGAAGTCATCATTCGCAACTACGCATCCCCATCCGTTTCTCCGCGCTGACAAATCCCATTTTGGCATGGTTTGATGCAGGTTCCGGTGCTTTCATCCTGCCGCCTCATTTTCATCATCCGGTTCCTCTGCAGGCTTTAGTTAACAACCAACAACTCTAAAATTGACTATTGCCATTGACGCGCTTCGCGAATATTTCACAGCATGTCAGCACCAGTGCTTCCTGACAAAACTACCAGGCAGCGGCACCGCGTCAAGATGATTCCAAGGAGAAATATGAAAATCTGTGTTTATTGCTCGTCATCCGAATCCCTCAACCCGGAATTCTACAAAATCGGAAAAGACTTCGGATATATGCTCGCCTCGCAGGGCCATGATCTCGTTTACGGCGGTTACAACAAGGGCATTATGTGTGCCGTTGCTCAGGGTGCAGCCGAAGCCAACGGAAAGATCATCGCCGTCGTCCCCAAAATATTCGATCGTCCGGGCTTTACCTTCGAAGGATGCACCCAGGTCATCATCACCGAAAGCATGCACGACCGAAAAGCCACGATGGAAAACATCTCCGATGCCTTCGCCATATTGCCAGGCGGCATCGGAACCTTCGATGAATTCTTCGAGCTCTACGTTCTCAAATCCCTCGGTCTGTGCAGCAAACCCATGGGTATTCTCAATGCACTGGGATGCTACGATTTGCTCAAAGCCATGCTCGACAAAAATACGGATGACGGCCTCCTGACAGCAAAAAATCGGACCCTGGCTAAATTCTATGACTCCGGATCCGATTTGCTCAATGATCTGATCAGGTAGCATTCATCCAATTAATCATTAGTACAGAGACGTTTCTTTATCTGCTTTGTTGCAATGATTCCGAATGTCCGTATTCGGCATTCATCACAATAAATACGCCGCCATGGATGGTGGCGAGAGGCGAGGGCGGCATGTCCAGGGATGGACATTCGCCCCGCAACCATGAATGCACAAAAGCGTGCGGGGGTTGTAGGGGGTGTTCACAATCGAACACCCCCTGCCGCGTAAGCGTACAAAAAAAACAAGCAACCGCGCTGCAAAGCGCGAACGAGTCTATATCCTAATGGTAATAGCCATATTCGGGGTACATAGCCTATTTTTTACATTGAGAATAATAATTCTTTATCTGTAACGAAACTCAAGGCATAATCAATGGTTTGACAGCCAGGACCGGTGTCAGAACAGGACTTTTCTTATCCACGCGAGCATCGAATGAAACTTAAAACATATATTTATTGCGGAATTCTAGCGTTATGCATGTTTCCCGCGAGTGTCTTTGCCCAGGAAGAAGCCACTCCCCCGACAGTCACATCACTCCCTGACTCAGCTCCCGCCTACAACAATGACGGTCAGAATGAAGTCGATCCACCGCTCGATGTCCCTGCAGCTCACATGGTGTATTCCATTAACGATGACAACATGGAGGGAGACGACAGAGAAATCACCGATGACGATTACATCGATGACGAATACGAAGAAGGTGACATCATTCTTGACGAAGAGGATGGCGAGTATGCCGATGAATTGGATTCATCGCTGGAGCTCGTTCCCTCCTCCGAAGAAGCCAGACTGCCGAATCCGGAATATGTCATTCAAACCATTCGGGTCACAGGCAACACACAGACTTCGAGGGAAAGAATCATTAAGATGCTTGGCCTCGACGACACGGATCGAATCACACTCGACGAACTCGAAGATGCCAGATTCCGCCTCGCAATGTGCGGTCTGTTCAACTCCGTTGACATGTCGCTTCGTCCCGGCAATGAACGCGGAAGCATCGTCATACACCTGCATGTTTCGGAACGTTCGCATCTGCAGTTCAATAACTACACCATCGGTTCAAGCTACAAATCGCCGTTCTGGCTTGGTCTGGATGTCACCTACCTTGCGCCGTTCGCAACCGATCACCGTTTCCGGATGGCATTCGGGGCAACATCATCGAATGATTATACGCTTTCGATGAATTACCTCATCCCGACGATCGCTCACCAACCCGTCTCACTGATGTTCTCAATCCAATCGCTTCATTCCCATGAAGGCGTCTTTGGGCCCTCCTATTACAACAATGAGATCAAAACGAGCGAAAACAAAACCAATCCCTTTGAATATCTGGATGATCTCGTTTTCGAACGCCATGGCGCATCGATCGGCCTGGGTTATGCGCCGCATCCGCTCGTCCGACTCATGTTCAGAGTCGAATACATGAATCTGCTTCGCCGCAATGATTTGTCGACAGTTCGCACAGAACTCGACGATTTCATGAAAGCAGGCCATGGCAATCTGACCACCATCGAAGCAAACGTCATGTACGACAGCCGGGCAGGCCGCATCCTCCCCAACAAAGGGCATTTTATCATGCTCGGTCTGAAAGGGACTGCCAGAACCTCCGCGTCCGACTATTCCTATTTCAGAATGCACCTCGCACACCAGAGCAACTTTAACGCCGATGTCCATCATGTGATTCGGCTCCAGTCTTTCTGGGGAGCGACCTGGGGCAATGCGCCATTTTTCGAAAAATTCTTCTACAGAGATTTTTATACGCTGGCGCCTTCGAGATTTTTCATGCTCAACCCGAGCCATCGCGGCGCATATGATCTGTTCAAAACAGGTGCCTCCGGGCTCTCTTATGAAGATTTCATCGCGCATATTGCTCTGACTTATGCCTGGCAGCCTGTCGCCAGAATGCTCGAGATTTTCCTGTCTGTCGGCGCCACATGGGCCGATTCTCTCGAATCACGAAGCCTCTTCCTGGGAACTCAGCCACAGCAAATCCGCGACAGCTTTGCTGCTGACATGTCCTTTAACGCCGGAATCCGCTTCAAAACAGATTACGGCCTCTTTAGTATTACGCTCTCCAATTTACTGGATTTGGTAGTGAGATAGCCATGAAACGAATCGTACTTTCCATTTTTGTTTTGCTGGTTTGTCTCTTGCCGCAGATCGCATTTGCCGAAGCGGACAATGTTCAGTGCACAGAAAGCAATAAACGCATCTTCTGTAATCTCATGATTCCGCAATTCATCCAGAAAATCAGTCCCGTGCTGACCAATGGCTGGGAGAATTCCATTCAGATTAAAATCTCGCTGCTCAGCAGCGACGGTGAAAAAACTTTACTGCGAAGCCATCTCGAAGCGACCCAGAGATGCTACCTCGATCCCTTCGAATCTCCCTGCCTCATCCTGTGGCGCGGCGCATCCATGTGGCAGAGGTACAGAGATGAAAATGCGTTCCTGAGTGCCCTTTCGCAGATTGGCATCCAGGCTCTCACGCTGACGGATCTCCCGCCTGACAATTACATCATCCGCGTGACGATTCAACTCATGCCCAGCGCACGAAAACGCATGAACTACATTCAGAGCTGGTTCAAGTCGACCAACGGGGATTCCGGCTCAGGTTCATGGAGTACCGGTTCGATCATCAGTTCTGTTTTGAGCAGCCGGGCAGAATCCGTCGAAGAAGAAACCTATTCAGTTACGCTCGATACCAATCAGTTCTACATCGACATCACGTTCAATCCTGAATCAGAAGCAAATTCCGAAGAAACTGCCAACACTGACGAATCCTCTGAATCTTCTGAATCTTCTGAATCTGACGAAAACAATACACAGTCGCAGACAGAAACTCAGGAATCTGCCGAATAATACGGACGCCCGGTTTGTCGTCCCATAAAAAGCAGGTCTTGCGTATGGGTGCTGCACAAAGCAGCCCCATAGCAAGACCCAAAGGCCGCCGTATGCAGAGCCGCGCATGCGGTCAAATAGGCGGCCAACACCCCCAAAAATTGGACATCGGCTCACAATGTGAGACACTCAAGACGTAATTTGTCCCGCACGTCGAACAGACGTCTCATAAGGCGAGTAAATACGCTCGAAAGGGTGAATGATATGGTGGCAGCAAAACATTTGGAAGAACACGATCCTGCATCCGATTTTCAGACAGGACATGTCTTTGGTGAAAGATTCCGCGTCGAACGTCTCATCGCAGCCGGTGGAATGGGATTTGTTTATCTGGCAACAGATCTGGAACAGCAGCAGCTCGTTGCCCTTAAAATCATGCGTTCCTCCCTGCAGCGCGATCCTGTGGCCATCGAGCGGTTCAAGCGAGAGGTCAGGACGATCAAGCGATTGATGCACCCGAATACGATCGAACTCATTGATTATGGGGTCACAGAAGACGGATTCATGTTTTTGGTCATGGAGTGGCTCCACGGCAAAGATCTGCGTGAAATCATGCGCATCAAGCGCAAGCTGTCCCCGATTACAGCCACTCGCGTTGCCCTCCAGGTCTGCTGGAGTCTGTCGGAAGCACACATGAAGGGCATTATTCACCGCGATCTCAAGCCCGAAAACATCTTCATCATGCACAATCCCGGACCGCATCTGCGCATTAAAGTCGTCGATTTTGGCCTGGCAAAAGTCGTCAGCGGCCCCGAAAGCGCAGAACAAATCACGCGCGGCGGCGTCGTCTGCGGTACGCCGGAATACATGAGCCCAGAACAGGCAAAAGGCGAAAAACTCGATGGCCGAAGCGATGTATATGCCCTCGGATGCGTCATGTACGCCATGCTCGAAGGAGATGCCCCGTTCAGAGGCAAAAAAGCACTCGATGTCGCCATGATGCACATCAATAACACCTTCCCGACCATGAGCGACAAAGTCCCGCCAATGCTGCGCGACATCGTCATGAAATGCGTCGAAAAGAAAGCGCATTCCCGTTACCAGAATGTCAATGACCTCGCAGCTGCCCTCGAAGATTTCCTCGATCCTATCGAATGCAAAAGACGCGAAGCTGGCGATGCATGGACTATCCGACGATCCACGCCTCCCGGAGCGGTTTCCACCGTCTCTCCGTCTCTCGTTGCCAAAAGCCAAAGAGCTGACGAAGTCATGGGATCTGCACCGACGCACGTGTCCGCCCGCGATATTTCAAGACTCACGCCCTCCTCACAACGCGCAGTCAGAAGAGTTCCTTCCAGCCAGCTCGTCAATGAACGATCCGGGCGAAAACCCTTCAACAGCCAGTGCGTCAGACTCAAAACCACGCCATCACTTCAAAGCCATTCCAGAACATCCAAGGCTGCGGATCGCCCCCACAAGGAAGGCTTCCTTAAACGCTGTCTGGATCGGATCCTCTAATCATGTCCGACTGGACCGAATCGCAAATCATCGATCTCATATCGCGCGAATTCCCTTCGCGCGATGATATCACGATCAGAGGCATCGGCGATGATTGCGCCATTTTGCGGACCCGATTCGACCTCATAACGACAGATGCCTCCATCGAAGGCGTCCACTTCAATCTCGAGTGGATGACGCTGGCAGATGCCGCCTATCGCTGCATGACCTCAAATATCAGTGATATCGCCGCCATGGGCGCTTATGCCGGGCCGTTCACACTGGCACTCGGCCTGTCCCCTGCACTCCCTTTGCACGAAATTCAGGCGGCAGTTCAGGCAATCAAATCCTGTATCCAGGACCACGGACTCGATAAATGCTGGCTCATCGGCGGCGACGTCGTACGCAGCCGGCAAACCTTGTTCTCCATTACTTTGCTCGGTCAAAACCCGCCCTGGCCGGCAGTGCTCCGCACTGGTGCCAGACCCGGAAATGCCATTCTGGTCCTCGGCAATCCCGGATTCTCTGCAGCCGGCCTCGAAATCTGCCGGCGCGGACTGCACCTCACACCTGAATTCCAAAAATTCGCCACCTTCATCCAGGACTTCAGACGCCCCAAAGCACTCGCCGCACTGGGACCTGCCATCGCACGAAGACAGCTGGCCACCGCGATGATGGACCTTTCGGATGGCATTCGGACAGATCTGCCAAGACTCATGATGCAGAGTCATTGCGCGGCAAAAATACAAATCGAAAACCTCACGCCACCGCCGCAGCTATGCGAAATTGCCGAAAAATTTGATCTCGATCCCATCGACTGGATGCTTTGCGGCGGAGAAGATTTTGGATTACTCATGACGTGTGAGCCAAATCATGCTATGACCATCATAAATCTGGCCCGGGAAAATGGAATCTCCTGTTTCCGGATTGGCTCCTGTATGCAGGGAACTGGCGTTCAATGGCTCGAAAATGGACTTCCATCCCTGCGATCAGACGAGAGCTTTTCACACTTTCCATCCCATTCTGAAGCACCATCATGACCGATAAAAACAATCAGATGGCCGAACGCATCGCACGGCAGATGCACATCGACGAAACCTGTATCGATCCGATCTGGTCTGAAAAGGTCGATATTCCGTTGCTGGAGTACAGCTTTGCCTGCACGATGCCCAAACAGCCGGTCATACTGTTGCCGGAATTGAGGTTTAAATCCCTTCTCAGCAAGCTCATCGAATGCCTGAGCGGATCCCCCGGCAAGCTCATGATCGTCGATGAATCGAACACGCGGTTCGAATCATTTCGTCAGATGACACCCAAAAGCATGCTGAATCTGTACTTCTCGACGCAGCCCCTCTCTGCCCTGAATTACGCCAGCAACAGCTTTCATTTCGCCATCACAGAAGTGGGACTCTCAACGCTGTGCCGGGCTGAAGTCGTTTTTTCGGCATATCGCAGAGTACTCAGACCCGAAGGACACCTGATTTGTGCCATTCCAACGGACGGATCATTTCCCGCTTTTTTTGATATCCTCGAAGAATCACTCTTCCGGCTTCATCCCCAGAAATGCAAGGAAATCCTCCCCGCTCTCCACGAGGCCATGTCCATTGATTCCATATCCACTGCCATCCAGAACAGTGGACTTGAGATTACGGGATGTGAAACATCCTCGTTTGACCTCGTCTTTGATACCGTTGAACAGCTCCTGTTCTCCACGCTCGTCGAATCACATTATCTCGGTTACTGCCTGAATCCTGGCGATCCCGAAATCGACACCAAGGCTTTGCTCACGCACCTGGTCCGTTCATTCCATCATTACTTTCAGGGCAAAGGCCTGAAAGTTCCAATGAAAATCGCACTTTTTACCACGCAGAAACCGAAATAAATTCGTAACTGTACGCTTCCTCTGCCACTGTTCATGCATAAACCTGCCGTTATCAAACTTCACGTCGACGAAAGATGCGAATACAGACTCCGTCGCGAAATGCCCTGGATCTTCGCCAAACATACCGACTTTGGCAAAGTCACACCACAGGCCGGAGATCTCGTCGCCATCTATGGCAAACGCAATCAGTGCATCAAAGTTGGCCTGTACGATCCCGCCAGTCCAATCCCCGTGCGCATTCTGGGCAATCCCTGTGAATTCAATGAGCAATACCTCGAATCCAGAATCGCCGAAGCCATCGCCGGACGCGCACAAATGGGCATCATTTCTGACAATACCAACGCCATTCGCTTGATCAGCGGCGAAAGCGAAGGTTTGCCGGGAATCGTCGTCGATGCATACGCCGGTTCCTGGGTACTGAAAGTTTATTCCGCATGCTGGCTGCCCTATCTGCGGGATTTCATCGAAGTCCTTTCCAAAATCTGCACATCGCCCGACGACACGCTGCAGTCCGCCTGCGGCGTACTGCCCTATCGAATTGTCCTGCGGTTCGGCAGGGAATGCCTTTCGCACTTCGAAAAGGCCGGTTTTAGTGAAGCTTCCCTGATCTTCGGAAACGACGAGACGCCCTATGCCGAATTCCTCGAAAACGGCGCCAGATTCCATGCCCAGATCTTTAAAGGACAAAAAACGGGATTTTTCCTCGATCAGCGCAATAACCGCCAACTCATCCGAAGCCTTTCCGAAGGCAAAAAAGTTCTCGATATCTGTTGCTACTCTGGCGGATTCTCCATTAATGCCGCCCTCGGCGGCGCCTGCGCAGTCTGGAGTCTGGACGGCGACCGGCATGCCCTCGAACTCGTTCAAAAACACTATCAAATCAACAGCGACAACCCGCAAATCGCCGCCGCCGAACATGTCCTGCAAAAAAGCAACATGTTCGAATGGCTCGAAAAAGCCAAATCCCGAAAAAACAAATTCGATCTCATTATCGCGGATCCCCCGAGCTTCGCTTCTTCGCAGGCCCAGATCGCAACCGCGGAAAAAGCCTATATGCGGCTCTTTGCGGCAGCTGCCGACTGCCTGAATCCGCGCGGTCAGATCCTTTGCTGCTCATGTTCTTCGCATATCGGCAGCGATAAATTCGCACAGATCGTCCGCAAAGCCCTGCTCCACCGAACCCTCGAAGCCGTCGATTATACCGGACTGCCGGCAGATCATGTCGCTCGCTTTGCCGAGGCCAGATACCTCAAGGCATGGCTCATTACCGTTAAATGAGAGCCTAATAAGAAATCACAAATTCCGTCACGGGAAATGCCGTCACGGGAATCCGGTACAGAATGCGCTGATTTCCGCGCACTACCGTCACGCGCTTATCTGAATCATCATTCCAGTTCGTGTTCCGTTCCGGAATCAGAATATCCCCCTTTCTGAGCCCGGCCTGCCAGGCCGGGCCATTTTTCTCAACTCTGCGGGCATACAATCGGGCATTCTTCGTATCCAGACCATACTCAATTCCCGAAGAATAATGATATACCTGCGTCGTGCCGACATTCAGCGCGTTGCGCTTCAACAGATCCGTCACCGGAAGCCTGGCATTTTCCGGAATATATAATTTGAAGAAATTATCGAAATCGAAGGCACTGTACTGCATCAAAAGCCTGCGGATGGAATCGTTCGTATGCAGATCGTGCCACTGTTTCGAGTTTCCCAGAAACGCCCAGAAATTCTCGAGATTATAGGGAGTCCGATACAATGCCCACTGCAGCTCTATGGCATAGCTGACAAAAAAACCATGATAATACGCATCATACACCCCACCGCGCTGCTTCGAAATGCTCAGTGCCATCCAGTGATGCAGCTGTTCGCGTGTAATCAGCCCAATCGCAAGCAGCGATTTGAATGCCATATACTGCGTCATACCCTCGCGAAACCAGGCCGTCTGTCCGTATTTCGATGGGTCAAACCGCAGTCCCTCGCCATTGTACAAATGAAACAGTTCATGGGCCATCAGCACCCGGCGCTCTTCTGCCCGGGATGCAGCATTCGCCCCAAGTTCGAGGATGATCCCGCCCGGACGCGCAATTCCCTGATGATACGATGCATCGTACGGAACCGAAAATAGATATATGGATATATTGTCCGGCGTCTGCTGAGGCATCCATAATGAATAGTATTCCAGTATCTGCGAAAGCTCGCGCTCGATCGTCGGAATGCTCGTCTGCCAGGCCTCATCGACAGCCAGACGCCAAGTCACCTTGTCGGACGAAGCAACGAGCATCTTAAACTGCCCGAACGCCCAATAACTCCGCGTCAACTCAAAACGATCCCGCGCCCTGTACGACTGGGAATGCCCCCCTGCCCCCTCTTGCAAAGCATTTACTCGCAGGGTCGAAACCGTCTGCGTCTCATCGGATATATATACAATTGTCTCCGCAGCTCCCGACGGCGATTCCTTCACGCCGCGCTCGACAAACAGCGATTCTCCCGGGAACACCAAATATCCCCCCTGATGCAAAGGCGACAGTGCCGACGCACTCCAATAATGCCCCTCCTCCAGCTCTTCCATCCGGAGCGTATATTCAAAGCGAGCATCCCCCTCACGAACCGCCCTCAAACATCCTGCATGATCGAACGCTTTATCCTCTGCCCCAACCAACTGAACCGACTGAAGCGTCAAATGCTCTCCCTGACGCTGCCCGAATGCCGGCAAACACAGAACTTCACCCGCCTTCAGCTCACGAAGTTCAGCCCGAACCTGGATCCTGCCCTCCGACGGCACGACATCGAGTCGATACACATCTTCCGCCATGGCTGCCTGAGCCGCCGCAAGCATGGCAATCACCAATATAAATAATCTGACAGCACTCAAAGATTCAGTTCCAATACACACGGCCGACCATTCGGCTGTCCAATTATCTCAGAAACTGCGAACGAATCAATATTGCGTACTGATATGCTCTTTTGTGTTCCTCGCCTTTGCGCCTGACGGCGCATACGGCTCGGTTTCGGGCTATTGGCCTGCGGCCAATACGCCCTCATTTTTTAGTCGGGAGTTATGAGTTTGAGTAAGGCAATCATAAGGGACTGCGCTAAAAATTGAGTAAATTGAGGACCAACTCCCAACTCCCAACTTCAAACTCCCAACTAATACTCTCTTTTGTGTTCCTCGCCTTTGCTCCTGACGGCGCATACGGCTCGGTTTCGGGCTATTGGCCTGCGGCCAATACGCCCTCATTTTTTAGTCGGGAGTTATGAGT